>NZ_JBJLSE010000056.1:0-24366 GCF_050871845.1 Kineococcus arenarius subsp. arenarius | reverse complement strand
GGGGCTGTCCCCCGCAGCTGCGCCCCCCACCAGCCGCCCCCCCCCCCCGCCCACACCCCACACCCCCGCCCCCCCGCCCCCCGGGCCCCCCCCCCCCCGCCCCCCCCCCCCCCGGCGCGCGTTACCCTGCCCTGGTCGCGGCCGGGGGGCGGCGCACGGGCGGAGCGAGGGGGAACGTGGTGGCTGGCGGCTCGGGGGCTGCGTACCGGGCGCTGTACCGCAGCGTCCTGACGAGGATCGACCCCGAGGTGGCCCACCACTGGGCGTTCACGGGCATGCGCACGGCCAGCCGCGTGCCCCCCGTGGTCCCGCTGCTGCGCCGGGCGTTCGTCGAGACCGACCCGCGCCTGCGCACCCGCGCCCTGGGCATGGACCTGGCCGGCCCGCTGGGCCTGGCCGCCGGCTTCGACAAGGACGGCGCCGGCGTCGAGGCGCTGGCGCACTTCGGCTTCTCCTTCGTCGAGGTCGGCACCGTCACGGCCCTGCCCCAGCCGGGCAACCCCAGGCCCCGCCTGCACCGCCTCGTCGAGGACCGCGCCGTCGTCAACCGGATGGGGTTCAACAACTCCGGTGCCGAGGCCGTCGCGCGCCGCCTGCGCCGGCTGCGCGCGGTGCCTCCGCGCCACCCCGTCGGCATCGGGGTCAACATCGGCAAGAGCAAGGTGGTGGCCGAGGAGGACGCCCCCGCCGACTACGCCGCCTCGGCCCGGCTGCTGGCCCCGTACGCCGACTACCTCGTCGTCAACGTCAGCTCCCCGAACACCCCGGGGTTGCGGAACCTGCAGGCGGTGGAGAAGCTGCGCCCCGTGCTGGCGGCCACCCGCGCCGCCGCCGAGGAGACCTCCCACCGGCACGTGCCCCTGCTCGTGAAGATCGCCCCCGACCTCTCCGACGAGGACGTGGACGCCGTGGCGGACCTGGCGCTGGAGCAGGGCCTGGACGGCGTCGTCGCCACCAACACCACGATCGGGCGCGAGGGACTGCGCTCGGACCCGGACGCGGTCGCCGCCGCGGGCGCCGGCGGGCTGTCCGGGGCGCCGCTGCGCGAGCGGTCGGTGCAGGTGCTGCGACGGCTCGCCACCCGCACCACCGACCGCCTCACGCTCGTCAGCGTGGGCGGGGTGGAGACCGCCGCCGACGTGCGCGAGCGCCTGGAGGCCGGGGCCTCCCTCGTGCAGGCGTACACCGCCTTCATCTACGAGGGGCCCGGCTGGGCCCGGCGGGTCCTGTCCGAGCTCGCCGCCTCCCGCTCCCGCCGCGAGACCGACCGGGTCTGAGCGCGGGCCGGCCCGCTGCCGAGTTGTGGACCCGGCGCGCAGCGGCGACGGTCGGGGGGAGTCCCGCGAGCGCCCGCCGCTCACCCCTGCGTGAGGAGCCCCATGACCGACGTCGAGCAGCGCCGCGACGGCGCCGCGGACGAGCCCGGACGCCCCGACGACACCGGCCGCGACCCCGGTGGTGCCGACCCCGCGCGCTGGCGGGCCCTGGGCGTCTGCCTCGCCGTGGGCTTCATGACGCTGCTGGACGTCTCCATCGTCAACGTGGCCCTGCCCTCCATCGAGAGCTCCCTGGGGGCCGGGCCGGCGCAGGTGCAGTGGATCGTCGCCGGCTACGCCCTGGCCTTCGGCCTGGTGCTCGTGCCCGCAGGCCGCTTCGGCGACCTCCTCTCCCGGCGTGCGGTCTTCCTCGCGGGCCTGGCCGGTTTCGTCCTCACCAGCGCCGCCGCCGGCCTGGTGCAGTCCGCCACCGCCCTGGCGGTCGTGCGCCTGCTGCAGGGGGTCACCGCCGGGCTGGTCAACCCGCAGGTCCTCGCCCTCATCCAGCAGCTGTTCACCGGTGCCGAGCGCGGGCGCGCCTTCGCCGCCTTCGGCACCACCGTCGGGCTGTCCACCGCCGTCGGCCCCCTGCTGGGCGGGGTGATCCTGGCCGTCTTCGGGGAGGAGGAGGGCTGGCGCGGGGTGTTCCTCGTCAACGTGCCCCTCGGCCTGGTCCTGCTGCCGCTGGCGTGGCGGTGGCTGCCGCGCCAGGGCTCCGGCGGGCGGCGGGCCCGGCCCGGCTTCGACGTCGTGGGCCTGGTGCTGCTGGCTGCCGCCGTCCTGCTCGTGATGCTGCCGTTCGTGCTCACCACCGGTGAGGGGGGCTCCGCGGCCCGCTGGTGGCTGCTGGCGCCCGGGGCGCTCCTGCTGGGGCTGTTCGCCCTGTGGGAGCGGCGCGAGGACCGGCGCGGCCACCAGCCCGTCGTCGCCGCCGACCTGGTGCGCACCGCGTCCTTCACCCGCGGGGCGATGATCGGCGTGTCCTACTTCGCCGGCTTCACCGGCATCTTCCTCGTCGTGACCCTCTACCTGCAGTCCGGGCTGGGCTTCACGCCCCTGCAGGCCGGGCTCGTGCAGACGCCGTTCGCGCTGGCCTCCGCGGTCCTGGCCCAGGTGGGCGGCCGGCAGGTCGCCGAGCGCGGCCGGCGCGTCGTCGTGGTCGGCCTCGTCGTCGTCGCGGTCGGGCTGTCCGCCGCGGACGTGGTCGCCGCCGCCGTGCAGGGCACCGCCGGCGCGATCGCCCTGGCCGCGTGCCTGGCCGTCACCGGCGCCGGCAGCGGACTGGTGATCTCGCCCAACCAGACCCTCACCCTCGCCGAGGTGCCGCGCAACGTCGCGGGCACCGCGGGGGGCGTGCTGCAGACCGGTCAGCGCATCGGCTCGGCGATGGGCGTGGCCGCCGTCACGGCCGTGTTCTTCTCCGCCCTCGCCGGCGAGGGCCTCAGCGGGGCGGCGGGCGGGCGGTCGGGCCAGGTGCCGGCCGAGGTCCAGGCCGCGTTCGGCGAGGCGCTGTCCACCGGTTTGCGCGTGTCGATCGGCCTGGTGGTGGCGGCGCTGGTGTTCGCCCTGCTGGACCTGCGCCGGCGCGAGGGCACCGTGCGGACCCGGTCCCACGGCGGGTGACGCCCGGGTGCGCACCCCGCTCGGTCGGCTAGCGTCGCCGGGGTGAGGGCGACGCACTGGACCTGGACCTTCGAGGACGCCGACGGCCGGCCCGTCGCCGACGGCGGGGAGGTGTTCCCCACCCGTTCCGACGCCGAGGTCTGGATCGGGGAGAGCTGGCGCGGCCTGCGCGAGCGCGGCGCCGAGACGGCCCGCCTGCGCGCCGACGGGCGGGACGTGGACGGCCCGCTCAGCCTGCGCCCCGCCGACTGAGCGGGAGCGGGCCGAGCGGGCCGGGCGGACACGTCAGGACGGGCGCGCCGCGGGGGCGTTGCGCGCCGTGAGCGAGGGGTCGCGCTCGACGACGTCGCCGAGGGCCTCGTCCACCCGGGCCATCAGCTCCGGGGGGATGACCACGCCGGAGGCCGCGACGTTCTCCGTCACCTGCTCCGGCCGCGAGGCACCGATGATCGCGGCGGCCACGTTGTCGTTCTGCAGCACCCACGCCACGGCCAGCTGCGACATGGACAGGTCCAGCTCGGCGGCCACGCCGCGCAGCTTCTGCACGCGCGTGAGCACGTCGTCGCGCATCCAGCGGCTGATCATCTGCCGGCCGCCCTTCTCGTCCGTGGCGCGGCTGCCGGCCGGGGGCTCGGCGCCGGGGCGGTACTTGCCCGTCAGCACGCCCTGGGCGATGGGGGAGAAGACGACCTGGGAGATCCCCAGCTCGCGGCTGGCCGGCACGACCTCGCCCTCGATGACGCGGTACAGCGCCGAGTACTGCGGCTGGTTGGAGATCAGCTGGAAGCCGAGCTGCTGCGCGAGGGCGTGCCCGGCGCGCAACTGCTCCGCCGTCCACTCGCTGACGCCGATGTACAGGGCCTTGCCGGCGCGCACCACGTCGGCGAACGCCTGCATCGTCTCCTCCAGCGGCGTGGAGACGTCGTAGCGGTGCGCCTGGTAGACGTCGACGTGGTCGGTGCCGAGCCGGCGCAGCGAGCCGTCGATGGACTCGGTGATGTGCTTGCGGGACAGGCCCGAGTCGTTGTGGCCCTTCGGGCCCGTGGGGAAGTAGACCTTCGTGAGGATCTCCAGGCTCTCGCGGCGCTCGCCCTTCAGCGCCTGGCCCAGGACCGTCTCGGCGGCCGTGTTGGCGTAGACGTCGGCGGTGTCGAACGTCGAGATCCCGGCGTCGAGGGCGGCGCGCACGCAGGCGATCGCGGCGTCGTTCTCGACCTGCGACCCGTGGGTGAGCCAGTTGCCGTACGTGATCTCGGAGATCTTCAGACCGCTGCGACCGAGGTGTCGGAACTCCATGGGCGCGACGGTAGGGCCTGCGGGGCCGCACCGCCCCCCAGCGCGCCGGGCGCTGCGCGCCCGAGGGCCGTCAGCGCGGCTGCGCGCCCCGCTCGACCATCGGCACGGGCCGGCGCATCCGGCGGATCTGCAGCGCGCGGGTGACGCCGTAGGAGACCAGGCCCCGCTCGGGAGCCTCGAAGCGGGCGGCCAGGGCCCTCTTGAGGCGGCGGCCCAGCAGCACGCTGTCGATCACCACGACCGCCAGCATCCCGTAGATGAGCACCGTCGTGCCCAGCAGCAGCGCCGCCGACCCCAGGGGCTGGGCGATCATCGACAGGATCAGCGAGGCCCCGGCGATGATGAGGAAGTACTCGCCCACGTTGCGCCGGGCGTCCACGACGTCGCGCACGAACCGGCGCTGCGGGCCGCGGTCGCGCGCCGGCAGGTACCGCTCGTCCCCGGTGACCAGGGCCTGCTGCACCTTCAGGCGCTCCTCGCGCTGCGCCGCGCGCGCCGCCTTCGCGGCCGCCTTGCGGTCCGCCGGCACCAGCGGGCGGGCGTTGCGGGCCTGCGCCTCGCTGCGGCGGGGCGTGGGACGGCCCTTGCCGCCCGCCTTCGTCAGCTCGACGACCGGGGCGGCCGGCGCCTCGGGGGCCTGCTTCTCCTTCGAGCGTCCGAACACCCCGCAAGGGTACGGCACCACCCGGCCCGGCCCGGCCCGGCGAACGCGCCCCGGAGTAGCGTCGGGGCCCGTGAGCCAGCACACCCCGCCCCTGCCCGCCACCGGCGCCGAGCGCACCGCGGCGCTGCGCGCGGCGTGCGCCGCCGGCACCGCCGCGGCCCGCGCGGACCTGGAGGCGCTGGTGCGCATCCCCGGCGTCTCCGCCCGCGCCTTCGACCAGGCCCACGTCGCCGCCAGCGCCGAGGCCGTGGCCGAGCTGCTGCGCCGGGCGGGCCTGCCGGAGGTCGGGGTGCGCACCGCCACCGCCGTCGTGGACGGCGTCGAGGTGCGCAGCGCCCCCGCCGTGGTGGCCCGCCGCCCCGCGCCCGCCGGCCGGCCCACCGTGCTGCTGTACGCCCACCACGACGTGCAGCCCCCGGGCCGCGACGAGGAGTGGACCACCCCGCCCTTCGAGCCGACCGAGCGCGACGGCCGCCTGTACGGCCGCGGCACCGCGGACGACAAGGCCGGTGTCGTGGTGCACCTCAACGCGCTGCGCACGCTGCTGCCGCTGTGGGGCCCCGACGACGGCGTGGGCGTGACCGTCTTCGTCGAGGGGGAGGAGGAGGTCGGCTCGCCCACCTTCGCCGCCTTCCTCGCCGAGCACCGCGCGGACCTGGCCGCCGACGTCATCGTCGT
The DNA here is from genome assembly GCF_050871845.1 of Kineococcus arenarius subsp. arenarius. Lineage (NCBI taxonomy): Bacteria > Bacillati > Actinomycetota > Actinomycetes > Kineosporiales > Kineosporiaceae > Kineococcus > Kineococcus arenarius. The sequence continues at coordinate 18,789 of NZ_JBJLSE010000056.1, read as the reverse complement.
GGCCGACTCGGGCAACTGGCGGGTGGGCGTCCCGGCGATCACCACCACGCTGCGCGGGCTGGTGGACTGCGAGGTGACCGTCTCGGTGCTCAGCCACCCGGTGCACTCCGGCGTCAACGGCGGGCCGGTCCTGGACGCCCTCACCTGCCTGGCGCGGCTGGTCGCCACCCTGCACGACGAGGCCGGTGACGTGGCCGTGCGCGGGCTGGCGGCCGGCAGCGCCGGCGACGTGGACCTGACCGAGGAGCAGTACCGCGCCGACGCCGGCGTCCTGGACGGGGTGCGCCTGGCCGGGACCGGCTCGATCGCCGACCGGCTGTGGACGAAGCCGGCGCTGTCCGTCATCGGGGTCGACGCCACGCCGGTGGACACCGCCAGCAACACCCTGGTGCCCTCCGCGCGCGCCAAGCTGAGCCTGCGGCTGGCCCCCGGGCAGGACCCGCGCGCGGCGATGACGGCGCTGCGCCGGCACCTGCTGGCGCACGCCCCCTTCGGCGCGCGGGTCGAGGTGGCCGAGGGGGAGGCCGGCAGCTCCTTCTCCGCGGACACCTCCTCGGCGGCGCACGAGGTCGCGCGGGCGGCGTTCGAGGAGGCCTACGGCGCGCCGGTGGTGGAGATGGGCATGGGCGGGTCTATCCCCTTCATCGCCGACCTCGTCGCCGAGCACCCCGCCGCCTCCATCCTCGTCACCGGCGTGGAGGACCCCGACTCGCGCGCCCACGGACCGGACGAGTCGCTGCACCTGGCCGACTTCGAGCGCGCCTGCCTGGGCGAGGTGCTGCTGCTGGACGGCCTGGCCGGCGTGCCCGCGGCGGTGACGGGCGCCGCGCCGCGGCCGTAACCTGGTCCCGGAACAACCGTGCCGCCCCGGCGGTTGGCCCGGACAGCGTCCCTAGTCGACGAGTGGAACCGGAGACGAACCTCATGACCACGACGACCACTGCCGACGAGACCCGCGCCCACGGCGTGGAGCTCACCGACGTCGCCGCCACCAAGGTCCGCACCCTGCTGGAGCAGGAGGGGCGCGACGACCTGCGGCTGCGCATCGCGGTGCAGCCCGGCGGCTGCTCGGGCCTGATCTACCAGCTGTACTTCGACGAGCGCGAGCTCGACGGCGATGCCGTGCGCGACTTCGGCGGCGTCGGGGTCGTGGTGGACAAGATGAGCGCCCCCTACCTGGACGGCGCCACCATCGACTTCGCCGACACCATCGAGAAGCAGGGCTTCACGATCGACAACCCCAACGCGGGCAGCAGCTGCGCCTGCGGGGACTCGTTCTCCTGACACCCCCCGTCCCCCCGGTTCCCGGCGGGGGCGCCCGCACGGCCCCCGCACCCGCAGGTGCGGGGGCCGCTCGCGTGTGGGCGGCCCCGCTGCCGACGGCGCCGGCGGGCCGGCCGCGCCGCCACCCCGGGCCGGCGCGCTTCGACTTCGACCGGCTGCGACCGCGGCGCGGGGAGGACCTCGTCGCCGCCGGCGGCGACCTGGCGCCGGCGACGCTGCTGGCGGCGTACGAGCGCGGGCTGTTCCCCATGGGCCTCGGCGGTGACGGGCACGGCCCCGTGGGGTGGTGGTCCCCGGACCCGCGCGGGGTCCTCCTGCCCGGCAGGGCCCACGTCTCCCGGTCCCTGCGCCGCGCCCTGCGCGCCTTCGAGGTGCGGGTGGACACCGCCTTCGACGAGGTGGTCGCCGGGTGCGCCGACCCCTCCCGGCCCGGCGCCTGGATCACCGGCGAGGTCGCCGCCGCCTACGGGCGGCTGCACCGCCTGGGCTGGGCGCACTCGGTGGAGGTCTGGTCCGGCGGGCAGCTGGCGGGGGGCCTGTACGGCGTGGCGATCGGCGGGCTGTTCGCCGCCGAGTCCAAGTTCCACCGCGTGCGCGACGCCTCCAAGGCCGCCGTGGTGGCGCTCGTGGACCTCCTGCTCGCCGACGGGGTCCCCGGTCGGCTGGTGGACGTGCAGTGGCGCACGGAGCACCTGGCGACCCTGGGCGTGGAGGAGGTCGGGCGCCCCCTCTACCACCGGTTGCTGGGCGCCGCCCTGGCGCTGCCGGAGCCCGCGGTGTTCGCGGCGCGCCCCGACCCGGTCCACAGCTACGACGGGGGGTAGTCTCATCACCCGTAGGGACGCTCCTGCCCACGACCCTCACGCCGGGGGCACGGGACGTCCCCGTCTCTGCACGAACCGTGGGAAGGCCGACGTTGGGCACGCGAGACTCGGACGCGACGCGTCGTCGCCGTCCCCCCAAGGCGCTGAGCGCCGGTGTCGTCGCCGCGGCAGCGCTGCTGCTGACGAGCTGCGCCGCCGCAGACTGGCCGGACGCGAGCCTGCAACAGGGGTTCCTGCCCGACGCCAGCGAGGGCGCGACGAACCACACGGACAGGATCTCCGAGCTCTGGAACGGCTCCTGGATCGCGGCCCTGGCCGTCGGCCTGTTCGTCTGGGGCATGACGATCTGGTGCGTCGTGGCGTACCGCCGCCGCAAGAACGACCCGGAGCTGCCGGCGCAGACCCGCTACAACATGCCGATCGAGATCCTCTACACGGTCGTGCCCGTGATGATGGTCGGCGTCCTCTTCTACTACACCGCCCGCGACCAGGCGGCGATCATCGACACCTCCGGCCCGGCCGACGTCAGCGTCGACGTGATCGGCAAGCAGTGGGGCTGGGACTTCAACTACCTCGACGAGTCCGGCGAGCCCATCGCCTACGAGGTCGGCCGTCAGGCCGAGCTCGACGGTGAGGAGCTCGAGGAGGGGCAGGTGCCCACCCTGTACCTCCCGGTGGGTCAGAACGTGCAGTTCAACCTGTACTCGCGCGACGTGGCGCACTCCTTCTGGGTGCCGGCCTTCCTGTTCAAGATGGACCTGTACCCGGGCAGCCCCAACGAGTTCCAGATGACGCCGACCAAGGAGGGGCTGTACAAGGGCAAGTGCGCCGAGCTCTGCGGCGACTACCACGCCGAGATGCTCTTCGATGTCCGGGTCGTGTCCGAGGCGGAGTACGAGCAGCACCTGGAGGACCTGGTGGCCGCCGGGCAGTCCGGTGGGCTGACCACCGAGCTCGCGGGCGAGCTCTCGCGCCAGCTCGACGGCGCCGAGCCCGCCGGTGACGAGAGCAGCAGGGGGAACAACAGCTGATGGCCAGCGAGAGCTTCAACGTGCCGGGCGTGGCGGCCCGGGTCACCACGCGCCAGCCGCTCGGGGCCGTCGTGCCCCGGAGGCACGGGTCCGTCATCTCGGGCTGGCTGTCCAGCACCGACCACAAGGTGATCGGCAACCTCTACTTCATCACCGCCTTCCTGTGGTTCCTGGTCGGCGGTGTCCTCGCCCTGCTCATCCGTGCCGAGCTCTTCGCGCCCGGCATGCAGGTCTTCAACACCAAGAACGAGTACAACCAGGCGTTCACGATGCACGGCACGATCATGCTGCTGCTCTTCGCGACGCCCCTGTTCTCCGCCTTCGCCAACGCGATCATGCCGCTGCAGATCGGTTCGCCCGACGTGGCGTTCCCGCGGCTGAACATGCTGTCGTACTGGCTCTTCCTGTTCGGTGGGCTCATCGCCGCGGCGGGCTTCCTGACCCCCGGCGGTGCCGCGTCCTTCGGGTGGTTCGCCTACACGCCGCTGTCGGACGTGGTCCACTCACCCGGCCTGGGCGGTGACCTGTGGGTGATGGGCCTCGCCTTGTCCGGTTTCGGCACCATCCTGGGTGCGGTCAACTTCATCACCACCATCCTGTGCATGCGCATGCCCGGCATGACGATGTTCCGGATGCCGATCTTCACCTGGAACACCCTGGTCACCAGCGTGCTGGTGCTCATGGCCTTCCCGGTGCTGGCCGCCGCCCTGCTGGCGCTGGCCGCCGACCGCCTGCTCAACGCGCACGTCTTCGCCCCGCAGGCCGGCGGCTCGCTGCTGTGGCAGCACCTGTTCTGGTTCTTCGGCCACCCCGAGGTCTACATCATCGCCCTGCCCTTCTTCGGGATCATCACCGAGATCCTGCCGGTGTTCAGCCGCAAGCCCGTCTTCGGCTACAAGGGCCTGGTCTTCGCGACGATCTCCATCGCCGGCCTGTCGGTGACGGTGTGGGCGCACCACATGTACGTCACCGGCAAGGTGCTGCTGCCGTTCTTCGCCTTCATGACGATGCTCATCGCGGTGCCCACGGGGCTGAAGTTCTTCACGTGGATCGGCACCATGTGGCGCGGGTCGATCACCATGGACACCCCGATGCTGTGGAGCGTCGGCTTCCTGGTCACCTTCCTGTTCGGCGGTCTGACCGGCGTGATCCTCGCCTCGCCGCCGCTGGACTTCCACCTGTCGGACTCCTACTTCGTGGTGGCGCACTTCCACTACGTCGTCTTCGGCACCGTGGTGTTCGCGATGTTCGCCGGCTTCCACTTCTGGTGGCCGAAGTTCACCGGCAAGATGCTGGACGAGCGACTGGGCAAGATCCACTTCTGGATGCTCTTCGTGGGCTTCCACACCACCTTCCTCATCCAGCACTGGCTGGGTGCGGCGGGCATGCCGCGCCGCTACGCGGACTACCTGCCCGGCGAGGGCTTCCAGACGATGAACGAGATCTCCACGATCGGCTCGTTCATCCTGGGTGCCTCCTTCATCCCGTTCCTGTGGAACGTCTACCGCACCGCCCGCTTCGGTGAGCGCGTCACCAGCGACGACCCGTGGGGCTACGGCATGTCGCTGGAGTGGGCCACGTCCTGCCCGCCGCCGCGGCACAACTTCACCTCGCTGCCGCGGGTGCGCTCCGAGCGCCCGGCCTTCGACCTGCACCACCCCGAGGCGGTCGGTCACGACACCCCCACGGACGCGCACAGCAAGAACCTCCTCGACCACGTGTACGGCGAGCCGGACCTGTCCGGGCGCAACGAAGACCTCGGAGGTCGCTGACCGATGAAGCCCGAAACCTGGCTGTTCTCCGGCGGGATCCTCTTCTTCATCCCCGTGGCCTTCGTGTACGGCGTGCTCACCCAGTGGGAGGAGCTCGTCGGCTTCATCGCCCTGCTGCTCACCGGTGGGCTGGCGCTGCTGGTGGGCACCTACCTGTTCATCACCGCCCGGCGCATCGACGCCCGGCCCGAGGACGACCTGCGGGCCGACGTCAGCGAAGGCGCGGGGGAGCAGGGCTTCTTCCCCCCGTTCAGCTGGTGGCCGCTGTTCCTGGCCCTGGCCGGTGCCCTCGTCTTCGCGGGCGCAGCCGTCGGCTGGTGGCTCTGGCTCATCGGTGTGGTCTTCACCGTGCCGGTGATCATCGGCTGGGTCTTCGAGCACTACGTGGGTGAGCACGCCCACTGAGGACCCGTCCCCCGCGCAGAGGGCCCCGCACCACGAGGTGCGGGGCCCTCTCGCGTCCCACCCCGGTCGCGTGCCGGCTCCGCCGACGCGGAAGCCTTCCAGCCCGCTTGTCGTTGACCCTCGACGTGCAACGCGGCAGGCGCCCGCTGCGTCACACCAGTGGGGTCGTCCGGGAAGCCGCGACGGCAGGGGATCGATCAGGCCGCACGAGCGGTCCGAGGGGGAAGCAGCAGTGAGCACGTCGTACCGGCACCTGCGTGCCTGGGCACCAGCCGCACTCGTCCTGGCGATGGCGACCACCGTCGCCGCGTGCGGTCCCGCGACGCCGGGCGCAGGCAGCGCAGGGGAGGGCGTGAGCGCCACGGCGACGCCGTCGACGCCTCCGGTGCGCTTCACCGTCACCCCAGCGGACGCCAGCACCGACGTGCGGCTCGACGCGCCCGTCACGGTGGCCGTCACGCGCGGGCAGCTGGAGCAGGTCAGCGTGACCGCGCCCGACGGATCGGTGCTGCAGGGGGCCCTCGACGCCGCCGGCACCACGTGGACCAGCACCGGGCCGCTGAGCGCGAGCACCCGCTACGCCGTGCAGGCCGTGGCCACCGACACGGCGGGGGAGAGGGTCGTCCACGACACCACCCTGACCACCCTGACGCCCGTCGCGACGGCCTTCCCGGCTGTCGCACCGCTCAGCGGATCGACCGTCGGGGTGGGCATGCCCGTCATCGTGACCCTCGACGAACCGGTGGCGGACGACCGCCGCGACGAGGTGGAGCAGAACCTGCACGTCAGCACCCAGCCCCAGGCCGTCGAAGGCTCCTGGAGCTGGCAGTCGGACACGAAGGTGGAGTACCGCCCCAAGGACTACTGGCCCGCGCAGACAGCCGTGCACCTCGACATCGACCTGGGTGACGTGGAGGTCGCTCCCGGCGTCTGGGGGACGACGCGGGACATCGACTTCACCGTCGGCAGCGCGGTGGTGAGCACGGTGGACCTCGACGCGCACACCCTCACCGTCACCAGGGACGGCGAGGTGCTGCGCACCATCCCCGTGACCGCGGGGCAGTCCGGTCACGGCGGCCGGTACGTCACGCGCAGCGGCACCAAGGTGATCATGAGCCTGGAGGAGTCCCGGCAGATGGACGCCGAGACGACCGGAGTCAGCCCCGACGACCCCGAGTACTACAACGTCGACGTGAAGTACGCGATGCGCCTGACCAACTCCGGGGAGTTCCTGCACGCCGCCCCCTGGTCCGTCTCCTCGCAGGGCAGCGCCAACGTCAGCCACGGCTGCACGGGGATGAGCACCGAGGACGCCCGCTGGATGTTCGAGCACTCCAAGGTGGGGGACGTCGTGGTCTTCACCGGCAGCGACCGCGGCATCGAGGACGGCAACGGGTTCACCGTCTGGAACGAGAGCTGGGAGGAGTGGACCGCCGGGTCCGCGCTGTCCTGAGCGCTCCACCGGCACGACGAAGGCCCCTGACGGAACCGCCAGGGGCCTTCGTGGTGGTGCAACTGGTGTGACGTCAGCCGCGGGAGGTCTGCGCCGTGGAGATCGCCGGGCTCTGCTCGCGCTCCTCGACCGAGGAGTGCTCCTGGCTCTCGATCTCGGTGTGGTGCTCGTGGTGCGCGGCCTCCAGCTCGGCTGGCGTCACCGGCTCGACGCGGTCCTCGAAGTAGAACTTCGACAGACGACGCTGCACCTTGCCGTACAGGGTGCCGGGGTTGCCGGCGTCGACGCGGTCCTCCACCTCCATCGGGCGGTTCACGTCGTGCTGGACGAGGACCCAGCGCTCGGTGTCGGTCAGCGGGGCGTGCACCTCGATGAACTCGCCGTGGGGGAGCCGGACGATGCGGCCCGTCTCCCGCCCGTGCAGGGCCTTCTCACGGTCCTTGCGCTGCAGACCCAGGCAGATCCGCTTGGTCACCACGAACGCCAGCGCCGGCAGGACGAACACCAGCACGCGCAGACTGCGGGTGATGTCGTTGATCGACAGCCCCATCATGTGGGCGATGATGTCGTTGCCGCCGGAGATCAGCAGCAGCACGTAGAAGGTCAGCGCCATGACACCCAGGCCCGTGCGGGTCGGAGCGTTGCGCGGGCGGTCCAGCAGGTGGTGCTCGCGACGGTCACCGGTGGCGGCCTGCTCGATCCACGGGTACAGCGAGCCCGCAGCCATCACGAACAGGATCAGCACCGTGGTGGGGATGAAGATGTTCATCGAGAACGTGAAGCCGAACAGCGTGAACTCGAACCAGCCCGGCGTGATGCGCACCGCGCCGTCGAGCCAGCCCATGTACCAGTCCGGCTGCGAGCCCGCCGTCACGGGGGAGGGGTCGTACGGTCCGTAGGCCCAGATCGGGTTGATCTGCACCAGGGCGGCGATCAGGGCGATGACGCCGAAGACGATGAAGAAGAACCCGCCGGCCTTGGCCATGTAGACCGGGAAGAGCGGGAAGCCCACCACGTTGTCCTCGGTGCGCCCCGGGCCGGGGTACTGCGTGTGCTTGTGGATCACGACCAGCGCCAGGTGCACGACGATCAGGCCGAGCATCACCGCCGGCAGCAGCAGCACGTGGATGGTGAAGAAGCGGGGGATGAAGTCCTCGCCCGGGAACTCACCGCCGAAGAGGAAGAAGCTGATGTAGCTGCCGACCACCGGCACCGCCAGGATGATCGCCTGGGCGATCCGGATGCCGGTGCCGGAGAGCAGGTCGTCCGGCAGCGAGTAGCCCGTGAAGCCCTCGAACACGGCCAGCAGCGCCAGCACCAGGCCGATGACCCAGTTGATCTCGCGGGGCTTGCGGAAGGCGCCGGTGAAGAACACCCGGATCATGTGGACGACCGTGGCCGCCACGAAGACGAGGGCGGCCCAGTGGTGCACCTGGCGCATGATCAGGCCGCCGCGCACGTCGAAGGAGATGCGCAGCGAGGACTCGTAGGCCTGCGAGACCGCCTGGCCCGCCAGCGGCGCGTACTCGCCGTTGTAGACGGTCTCCGCCGCGCTGGGCTCGTAGAAGAACGTCAGGAACGTCCCCGTGAAGAGCAGGATGACGAAGCTGTAGAGGGTGATCTCACCCAGCATGAACGACCAGTGGTCGGGGAAGATCTTGCGAGCGAAGCCGTTGACGATCTTGCTCGCGCCGACGGTGTCGTCGGCGAAGTTGCCGACGCCGGCCGCGGCCTTGTCGATGGTGCTCATCCGCGCTCCCAGAAGCTCGGGCCCACGGCTTCGTGGAAGCCGCTGCTCGCCTGCAGGTACCCGTCCGCGTCCACCCGGATGGGCAGCTGCGGCAGGGGGCGCTTGGCGGGGCCGAAGATCACCTTGCAGTCCTGCGTCACGTCGAAGGTCGACTGGTGGCAGGGGCACAGCAGGTGGTGGGTCTGCTGCTCGTAGAGGGCCACGGGGCAGCCCATGTGCGTGCAGATCTTCGAGTAGGCGACGGTGCCGTCCACGCCCCACTCCGCCGACTTGGGCGTGAGCAGGTCCTCGTCCAGCCGCATGAGCAGGACCGCGGACTTCCCCTTCTCGTTGAGGGGGTGCTCGACCTCGTCGATGCCCTCCGGCATGACGTGCATGACCGAGCCCAGGGTCATGTCGGCCGCCCGGATGCGCCCACCCGTCGGGTCCTTGATGAGGTAGGTGCCCTCCTCCCACATGGTGACCGACAGGCTGTTGCCCGGCAGGGGACCGGTGTCGCGGAAGAAGAAGACGGCGGGCAGCGGGAACAGCGCCAGCGCGCCGACCAGCGTGTTGCGGATCAGCGGGCGCCGGCCCAGCCCGGCCTCGGCCGAACCCTCCTTGAGGATCGCCACGGCCTCCTCGCGCTCGGCGGTCGTGCCGCGCTGACGGTGCCGGTAGTCGATCCGCTCGTCGTCCGGCATGAGGGTCTTCGCCCAGTGCACGGCCCCGACGCCCAGGGCGAACAGGGAGACGAACATGCACAGTCCGATGGCCCGGGTGGAGGCGCTGATGCGGTCGAAGCCGCCGTCGTACTTGATCCCGACGATCGAGGCGATGATGCCCAGGGAGCCGAGGATCGACAGCAGCAGCATGAACGCCACCTGGCGCTCGGCGCGCTTGGCCGCCTTCGGGTCCACGTCCCCCAGCCGGTGGTGGTGGGGGGGCAGGCCCGGGTTCTCGAAGCGCTCGGGAACCCCGGCGCCCTCGGGCTTCGCCAGGGCCGAGGACCCCTGTCCGTGCGCCTCGTCGACGCGCTCGATGTCGCTCATGCTCCCTGCCTGTCCGTGCGGGGCAGTGCCCCGCGGTCCGTGTCGCTCACCGTCGCGCTCACCACGCCGCTCACGAGGACTTCATCCCCAGCCACACCGAGCAGCCCAGCAGCAGCCCGATGCCCGCGATCCAGGCGAACAGGCCCTCGCTGACCGGGCCCAGCGACCCCAGGGGCTGGCCGCCCGGCTCCGGGCGGAACTCCTCCTCCTGGGTCAGCCAGGCGATGATCGCGGTCTTGTCCTCGACGCTGATGTTGTTGTTGTCGAACACCGGCATCGACTGCGGCCCGGTCACCATGGCCTCGTAGATGTACTTGCCCTCCACGCCGGTGAGGTCGGGGGCGTACTTGCCGCCGGTCAGGGCACCGCCCTTGCCGGAGAAGTTGTGGCACATCGCGCAGTTGGTGCGGAAGATCGAGGCGCCCCGGGAGACCTCCTCGGCGGTGACGTCGGAGACGTCGAGGACGTCCTCGGTCGGGACGGCCGGGCCGGGGGCCAGCGAGGCGACGTAGGCGGCCATCTGGTCGATCTGCTCCTGCGAGAAGCGGAGCTTGGGCACCTCCGGCGCCTGGACGGAGGACTGCTGCAGCGGCATGCGGCCGGTGCCGACCTGGAAGTCGACGGCGGCGGCACCGACGCCGATGAGGGAGGGGCCGGCGCCGCTGCCCTCGATGATCTCGCCGCCCTGGGCGTCGAGGCCGTGGCAGCTGGCGCAGTTGGCGAGGAACAGCTCCTTGCCGGCCGCGATGTCGTCGGCGGACGCCGTCGCGGTGGAGGCCTCCGCGGGCCGGGGGGCCAGAGCGGCGTACAGGCCGCCGACGAGGAGGAGCGCCAACGCGATCAGCACGACGACGGCCAGCGGGTGGCGCCGTCGGGCGCTGAGTGCGGTGAGGGTCCTGGTCACGGTCGGGGTGCTCGCTTCCGTCGGTGCTTGCGCGTGCGGTGGGGGTGCGGCTGCTCGGTCACTGGAGGATGTAGATGACCGTGAACAGGCCGATCCACACCACGTCGACGAAGTGCCAGTAGTAGGAGATGACGATCGCGCTGGTGGCCTCCTGGTGGCCGAAGCGCTTGGCGGCGAACGAGCGCCCGATCACCATGAGGAAGGCGACCAGGCCGCCGAGGACGTGGATGCCGTGGAAGCCCGTGGTCAGGATGAACACCGAGCCGTAGGGGTCCGTGGCGATCGTCAGGCCCTCGACGGCCAGCTCCGCGTACTCGTAGACCTGACCGGCGACGAAGATCCCGCCGAAGATGTAGGTGAGGACGAACCACTCCTGCATGCCCCAGCCGCCCACCTGCCACAACCGGCCGCGGCGCCGCGGCTGGAAGCGCTCGGCGGCGAACACGCCGAACTGGCACCAGAACGACGAGATCACCAGGATCAGCGTGTTGACGCTCGAGAAGGTCACGTTCAGCTTCTCGGGGCCGGTCTCCCACAGCGCCGGCGCCACCGAGCGGATCGTGAAGTACATGGCGAACAGGCCGGCGAAGAACATGAGCTCGCTCGCGAGCCACACGATCACGCCCACCGACACCATGTTCGGCCGGTTCACCGAGCCGTGTGCGGGACTCGGGGTACTGCTCTGGACAGCCTGTGCACTCGCCACGTCAGCCATCATGCCCCACCACCCCCGTCGGGCGCCGACCGGCCCACCGACGTCGTGTCGTAGATCTCCCCCTGGGCCGTCCGGGTGACGGCCCCGCCGCGTGCGGGGAGCTCGTGCGGACCTCGTGCGGACCGCGGGCGGGGGGCGTGCCGGAGCGGGGGAGGAGGGGGTGCCCGCAGCGGTCAGTAGGGTGCGGGCGCAGCCCTCGACCACCGCCGAACCCACCGGGGACCCCCATGACGCTCCCGCAGCCCAGCGCGCCCTCCGGCGCACCCGCCGGCCCCGGGCCGGCCGACGAGCCGACCTGGCCCCGCCTGCTGGGCGAGCTCATCGCGGGGCGCGACCTCGGTGCCGCCGACACCGCGTGGGCGATGGACCGGGTGATGCGCGGGGAGGCCGGCGACGTGCCGCTGGCGGGCTTCCTCGTGGCGCTGCGCGCCAAGGGCGAGACCAGCGCCGAGCTGGCCGGCCTGGCCGACGCGATGCTGGCGCACGCCGTCCCGCTGGAGGTGCCCGGCCCGACCGTCGACCTCGTCGGCACCGGGGGCGACCAGGCCCACACCGTGAACATCTCCACGATGGCCGCGCTGGTGCTCGCCGGTGCCGGGCACCGCGTCGTCAAGCACGGCAACCGCGCCGCGTCCTCGTCCTCGGGGTCCGCCGACGTGCTCGAGGCGCTGGGCGTGGACCTCGACCTGCCGCCCGCGCGCGTGGGGCGGGTCGCCGTCGAGGTGGGCATCACCTTCTGCTTCGCCAAGGTCTTCCACCCCGCCTTCCGCCACGCCGCGGGCGCGCGCACCGGGCTGGGGGTGCCCACGGCGTTCAACGTCCTGGGTCCGCTGACCAACCCCGCCCGCACCGGCGCCACCGCCATCGGGGTCGCCGACGCGCGGATGGCCCCCCTCGTCGCGGGGGTCCTGGCCGCCCGGGGCACGTCCGCGCTCGTCTTCCGCAGCGACAACGGCCTCGACGAGCTCACCACCACCGCCCCGGCGCGCGTGTGGACCGTCGAGCGGGGCCGGGTCGGCGAGGCCGTCGTCGACGCCGTGACCGACCTCGGCATGGCCCCGGCCACCCTCGCGGACCTGCGCGGCGCCGACGCCCGCCACAACGCCGGCGTGGCCCGCGAGCTGCTGGCGGGTGCGCGCGGGCCGGTGCGCGACGCCGTCGTCCTCAACGCCGCCGCCGCCATGGTGGCCGCCGGGGTGCGCGCGCCCGCACCCGCGCCCGACGACGTCGCGCAGGGCCTGGTGGAGCACCTGGCCGAGGGTGTGCGTCGCGCGCAGGAGGCGCTGGACTCCGGCCGGGCCGCGCAGGTGCTGGAGCGCTGGGTGGCCGCCACCCGCGCCTGAGGGACCGGCGCACCGCTCGCGACGGCCGGTCAGCGCCCGGCCGGTCAGCGCCCGGTCAGTCGAAGCCCAGGTCGAACGCGCTCTCCAGGTCGTGGCGGGAGTAGGCGCGGAAGGCGATGTTCGTGGTCGTGCCCGTGACGCCCTCCACCCGGCTGATGCCGCCGGCGATGACGTCCGCGAGCTCCTCGTGGCGACGCACCCGCACCATGACGACCAGGTCGACGTCACCGGTCACGGAGTACACCTCCGAGACGCCGGCGAGGTCCGCCAGCGCCTGGGCGGTCTCGGGGATGCGCCGGCCGTCGGTGCGCACGTTGACGATGGCGGTGATCACCCGGGCAGCCTAGGGCGCGGTGCCCGCCGTGCCCAGCCGGTGCCGCGCCCAGCCCGCCCCCCGCACCGGCAGCGCCCACCCCACCGCCGGCTCCCCCAGGGAGACCAGCCGGACCCCCGGCTGCTCCAGCCACGTCAGCAGCGCGTCGGTCTCCTCCACCAGCAGCCCCGGCCGCCCCGGCCCGGGCGGCTCCACGACCTCCCCGGTGGCCCGCAGCGCCGCCACGTGGGGCACCGGGTCGGCCCCGCGCGGTGTCAGCGCGGTGCCCGCCAGCCGGCCGTGGCGGACCAGGACCAGCTCCCAGCCGCCGTCCGGCCACCCCGGCTCGGGGGTGCAGCGCCGCGCCGCCACGACCTCCGGCGCCCGGGCGAGGGGCTCGCGCCGCTGGGCGCGCTCGGCGGTGCGCAGGAAGGCGTCCAGCCGGTCGCGGGCCTGCGCGGCCTCCTCGAAGCGCTCCTGCCCGGCCAGCTCCCGCATCCGCCGCCGCCCGGCCTCCAGCGCGGCACCGGCGTCCTCGCGCAGCGAGGCGCGCACCTGCTCCACCACGAGCGCGTACGAGGCGGCGTCCTGCCCGCCGCGCTCGGTGCCCAGGCACGGTGCGCCGCAGCGGCCCAGCTCGGCCAGGACGCACGCCCCGGGGCCGTCCGGACCCGGCGCCCGGGGGATGCGCCGCGTGCAGCGGCGCAGCGGGTGCGCGTCGTGCAGCGCCGCCACCGCCAGCTCCGCGGTGCGCGCCGAGCGGAACGGGCCCAGGTACTCCGCCCCCGCCGCGGCGTCGTCGCGCACCTGCCTCACCAGGGACAGCCGCGGCCAGGGCTCGGCGGTCAGCTTCACCCACGTCACCCGCTCGGGGTCCTTGGAGCGGCGGTTGTAGGGCGGGGAGTGCTCCGCGATGAGCCGCAGCTCCCGCACCCGCGCCTCCAGCGGCGTGGCGCACACCACGGGCACCACCTCGGCCGCCGCCCCCACCATCTCCGTCATCCGCGCGCGGGTCTCCGAGGCGGTGAAGTACTGCGCCACCCGGCGGCGCACGTCCACCGACGTGCCCACGTACAGCACCCGGCCCCGCGCGTCGCGGAAGAGGTACACCCCCGGCGCCGAGGGCAGCCCCAGCGCCAGGTGCCGCTTGCCCCGCCGCGCCCGCGCGGCGGGGGCCGCGGCGGTCAGGGCGTGCAGGTCCTCCAGCGTCTGCACGCCCCGGTCGCCCACCCGCCCCAGCAGGGCGTGCAGCACGTCCACGGTGGCCCGGGCGTCGTTCAGCGCCCGGTGGTCGGGGGAGGAGGTGGCGCCGAACAACCGCGCCAGGGTGCCCAGCTTGTGGTCGCGCGCCTCGTCGCGGCCGACGAGGGCGCGCGCCAGGGCCAGGGTGTCGACGACCTCGGGGCGGGGCCACTCCAGACCCGCGCGGCGGCACGCCGCCTGCAGGAAGGAGGTGTCGTAGCGCGCGTTGTGCGCCACGAGCACGGCTCCGCGGGCGAACTCCAGGAAGCTGGGGAGCACCTGCGCGGCCGACGGCGCCGTCGCCAGCAGCGCCGGCGTGATGCCCGTCAGGAGCTGCACGACCGGCGGGACGGCCACGTCGGGGCGCACCAGGGTCTGCAGCTCCCCGAGCACCTCGCCGCCGCGCACGCGCACCGCGCCGATCTCGGTGATCCCGCCGTCCGCCGGCGCGCCACCGGTGGTCTCCAGGTCCACGACCACGAACGTCGTGCTCGCCAGCGGCCGCCCCAGCTCCTCGAAGCTCGTCTGCCGCGGGACGGCCGCGGCGGCCGGTGCGGGCCGGGAGGTGGGGGTGGGCACGGGCGAACGGTGCCAGGTGCGGCCGACACCGCACCGGCGGCGCGCCGCGCCGGGTCGAACTCGTGTTCGAGCCGGCGTCCGGCCCGGTGCCGGGAACGTGCCGGGCAGGCGTGTCGGAGGAGGCCCCTAGCGTGCGCAGCGCCGGTCGCGGGACCGGCCGGGCCGCAGCGGCCCGCGACGGCGCGGAGGTGCCGGTGCTCATCGACTGCGACAGCTGCACCGCTCGCCCGGCGGCGTGCTCGGGGTGCGTCGTGTCCGTCCTGCTGGGGGAGCCGGCGGCCCCCCGCCTCGACGCCGAGGAGCGCGACGCGGTGCAAGTCCTGGCCCGCTCTGGCCTGGTGCCCCCGCTGCGCCTGGACCAGGGCGGCGGGCGGCGCCGCGCGGGCTGAACCCGCGCGGCACGGGCAGCGCGGGTGCAGGTGCGACGATGCGGCGGTGGCGGGAGGGTGGTCGGTGCGGCGGCGGACCCTGCTCGCCGGCGCCGGGGCCGCACTGCTCGGCACCGCGCCGCTGGGCGCCTGCACCGCCCGCCCGGTCCGGGGCGGCCCCGCGGACGCCGTCGCCGAGGCGGGGCGGCTGCTCGCCGCCCGCGGGCGTGCCCTGGCCGCCGGGGACGTCGAGTCCGCCGCCGCGGGGTGCGTCCCCTCCTCCGCCGGTGCGCGCGACGAGCTGCGCCGCGCGGACGCCGCCGCGGTGCGCGCCGGGCTGGTCTCCTGGGCGGTGGACGTCGAGGACGTCGAGGACCTCGACGGGGACGGCGACCCGCGGGTGCGGGGCCGGCTGCGCGTGCGGGTGGCGGGGGAGGGGCGCGAGGTCGCCGGGCCCTGGGGCGCCGCCCTGGTGCGCAGCGACGGCGCCTGGGCGCTGGCGCTGCCGGCCGCCGACGGCACCCCGCACCCGTGGGACCTGGGCGACGTGCGGGCCCACCGGGTCCCCGGCGGCGTCGTGCTGCGCGTGCGGCCCGGGGGCGTCGCCGACGAGGCGACCGAGCGGGTCGCCGCCGAGGCCGCCGAGGACCTGCCCGCGGCCACCGCCCGGGTGGACGCCGCATGGGGCCCGGACTGGCCGCGCGGCACCGCCGTCGTCGTGGTGCCCACCACGGCGCTCGCGGCCCGGCTGGCCGGGCTCGACCCGCGCCGCGCCGCCGCCCTGGACGCCGTCGCGGTCGGTCAGGACGCCGCCCTGCCCGACGGCGCGCCGGCCGGGGTGCGCGTGGTCCTGGCCGCCGACCGCTTCACGCGCCTGACGCGGGCCGGGCGCACCGCCACCCTCACCCACGAGCTGGTGCACGTGGCCACCCGGGCCACGGCGGGCGCCCGGCCCGCCGCCGACGGGCTGCGGCCGGTGCCGCGCTGGCTCTCCGAGGGCTGCGCCGACCACCTCGCCCGGCAGGGCCTGGACGTGCCGGCCACCGCGCTGGCGGCGCCGCTGCTGGAGGCCGTGGCGGCCGGTGCCGCGCCGGCCGTGCCCGCCGACGAGGACTTCGAGGCCACCGGCGCGCGCCTGCAGGTGGCCTACGCCGCCGCGTGGACGCTCGTCACCTCCGCCGCCCGCCGCGCCGGCACCCCCGCCGTCACCGCCCTGCAGCGCCGCCTCGGCACCGCCCCCGAGGGCGGTGGCGCGCCCGCCGCCCCGCTGGCCGAGCGCCTCGATGGCGCCTGCCGCGCCACCCTCGGCACCGGCTGGACGGACGTGCAGCGGACCTGGCGCGCCGACGTCGCCGGCGGCCTGGTGGGGTGGGGGCCGTGAGCACCCTCGTCGTCACCAACGACTTCCCCCCGCGCACCGGTGGCATCGAGTCGTTCGTGCACGCCGTGGTGCGCCTGCTGCCCGGCGCCGCGGCCCGCCGCGGCGACGCCGGGGCCGCGCGCGTGGTCGTGCACACCGCCTCCCAGCGCGGTGAGCGCGCCGTCGACGCCGAACTGGCCGCTGCGGGGATCACCGTCGTGCGCGACCCGTCCCCGCTGATGGTGCCCACTCCCGGGATCGCGCGCCGCGTGCGGCGCACCGCCCGCGAGCACGGCGCGGACCGGGTCTGGTTCGGCGCGGCCGCGCCCCTGGGGCTGCTGGCCCCCGGCCTGCGCCGCGCGGGCGTGCGCCGCAGCGTGGCCACCACCCACGGCCACGAGGTGTGGTGGTCCACCCTGCCCGGCTCGCGCGCCGCCCTGCACCGCATCGGCGAGGGCGTGGACACCCTCACCCACCTGGGGCCGTGGTGCCGCTCGCGCATCGAGCGCCCGCTGAGCCCCGCCGCGCGCGGGCGGATGCGCCAGCTGACCCCCGGCGTCGACGCGGGCGTCTTCCACCCCGGCTGCGGCGGCGAGGAGGTGCGCGAGCGGTACGGGCTCGGCGAGCGCCCGGTGGTGGTGTGCGTCTCGCGCATCGTGGCGCGCAAGGGGCAGGACGTGCTCGTGCGCGCGATGCCCGAGGTGCGCCGCCGGGTGCCCGGAGCCGCGCTGCTGCTCGTGGGCGACGGTCCCCACCGCCCCGCGGTGGAGCGGCTCGTGGACCGCCTGGGCCTGCGCGGGCACGTCGTGCTCACCGGTGCGGTCCCGTGGGAGCGCACACCGGCGCACTACGACGCCGGGGACGTCTTCTGCATGCCCACCCGCACCCGGCTGGGCGGGCTGGAGCCGGAGGCGCTGGGCATCTGCTACCTGGAGGCCGCCGCGTGCGGGCTGCCCGTCGTGGCCGGGGACTCCGGCGGTGCGCCGGACGCCGTGCTGGACGGCGTCAACGGGCACGTCGTGGACGGGCGCGACGTGGCGGCCGTCGCGGCCCGCGTTGCCGACCTGCTGGGCGACCCGGCCCGGGCCGGCGCCCTGGGGCGCTCCGGGCGCGAGTGGGTCAGCCGGCGCTGGGGCTGGGACGCGCAGGTGGACCGGCTGACGGCCCTGCTGGCCGGCGAGGACGTGCCGGTCGCCTCGGCGCCGGCGGCCCCGTGAGCTCCGGGCGGGCCCCGGCGGTGGCGGCCACCGACAGCAGCAGCAGCGCCCCGACCAGCCAGAACTGGTTGTAGAACGCCTGCTTGTTGAGGAGGTTGACGACCATGAGCACCGCGGCGCACCACGTCAGCAGCCCGGCCAGCCCCACCGGGCGGCGGCGCAGCGCCACGACCGCCCCCGTCAGCGCCGCCACGACCAGCACGCCCACCACCGCGAACGGCAGGCGCACGCCCGTCTCGTTCAGGACCGCGGTGTAGAGGGTGTCCGCGAAGCGCAGCGGGGGCAGCTCCAGCATGGTGCGCACCGTGTCGTGCAGGAAGTCGCGCGGGGCGCTAAGCGCCCACGGCGCCACGAGCAGCCCCGCACCGCCCACGGCCCCCGCCGTGCGGCGCGGCCCGAACCGCGGCCAGGCCGCCAGCAGCGGCAGCAGCACCACCACGTGCTGCTTGGCGGCCAGCGCCACCGCCAGCGGCACCACCGACCACCAC
Organism: Kineococcus arenarius subsp. arenarius; assembly: GCF_050871845.1. Lineage (NCBI taxonomy): Bacteria > Bacillati > Actinomycetota > Actinomycetes > Kineosporiales > Kineosporiaceae > Kineococcus > Kineococcus arenarius. The sequence continues at coordinate 710 of NZ_JBJLSE010000056.1, read as the reverse complement.
GCCCCCGTCCCGCCGCGGGCCACCAGCAGCGCCCAGGCGGCCAGGCCGACCAGCACGGTGGGCTCGGTCCAGGCCTGCTCCACCAGGGTGCTGCCGCCCGGTGCCAGCACCAGCAGCGCAGCGGCCGCCACGGCCGGCGCGCGCCAGCGGCCCAGCGCGGCCGTGCACAGCGCCGCGACCGCCACCAGCACCGCCAGCGCCCAGCGCACGTCGCCGGCCAGCCAGCGGCCCGGGGCGGTGAGCACCGCCGTCCACGGCAGGTAGGCGAAGGCGTCGGTGATGCCGGGCGAGCCGACCCACTCCATCGCGTACATCGACTCCCCGCGGCGCAGCCCGTCGGCCGCCTGCTGCAGGATCACCCACACGTCGATGCGCGGGGCGGGGTCGCCGGTCACCACGAGCACCCACGCCGCAGCCGCCCCGGCCAGCGCGACGGGCAGCGCCGCCGCACCGGTGCGCCGCCCCAGCAGCAGCGCCCCCGCCGCCAGCGCCGAGCCGGCCAGCACGGCCCGCACCGTCCACAGCTGCCCGGCGGCCAGGTAGCTGAAGGGCTCCACCAGCAGGTGCGTCAGCGCCACCGCGCCCAGCGCCCCGGCCGCCACCCGCCCCGCGGGGGGGGGGGGGGGGGGGGGGGGGGGGGGGGGGGGGGGGGGGGGGGGGGGGCGGCGGGGGGCCGCGCCCCGCGCGTCTGCAGCCACGACCAACAACCA
>NZ_JBJLSE010000055.1:0-24813 GCF_050871845.1 Kineococcus arenarius subsp. arenarius | reverse complement strand
CCCCTCCGCCCGCGGGCGGAGGGGCCGTCGCCGTTCCCGGGGCGCTCAGCCCAGCGGGCGCAGCACCAGCGAGAACGTGCGTGGCTGCGCCTGGAGGCGGTGCTGCGGCAGGGCGCCGGGCCCGCAGGAGCCGGTGCCGATGCCGTGCTGGGCGACGTCCAGGTGCAGGTGCACCGACCCGGAGTCGGCCAGCTCGGGGGTGTGCGTCGCGGCGTCCAGCTCGGCGGTGCTCCACCGGCGTGCGGCGAACGCGACGTGCGGCTCGCCCTCCACGCGCAGGCCCCCGGCGGGGCCGCGCAGCTCCAGCCACCGCGCGTCGGCTCGGCGGCCGTTCTCCTGCGGGCGCACGTACGGCGTCTGCAGCTCATCCACGGTGGCGTCGAACAGCCCGACGCGGGTGGCGGCGCCGGTGTCGGAGTACGCCTCCCCCGGGCCGCGGCCGAACCACGTCACCCCCGCCAGCCCTCTCGGCAGGCGCAACCGGACCCCCAGGCGCGGCAACGGGGCACCGAGGTCGCCGGTGGGCAGTTCGGGGGTGAACTCCACCGCCAGGCGCACCGCACCGGTGGTGTCCGCCGACCAGCGGAACACCGCGACGAAACCGGTGTCGGTGCCCGCGGCCGCGGTGCGGGTGGTGACGACGAACTCCTCGCCCTCCACCGCGGCCGAGGCGGTGCGGGTGCGCAGCCGGTCCAGGCCGAGCCGCCGCCAGGTCTTCTCCAGCGCCTCGCCGTGCAGGCCGGCGTCGTTGTCGGTGGGGGCGCGGAACAGGTCCAGGACCGGGCCCTCCTCGACGGCCAGGCCGCCGAGCGAGCGCAGCGCACCGGTGCGGGCGTCGAGCACGGCGGGGCCGAGCAGGACGTCCGCGCCCCGGCGCACCGGCGCGACCGCGTCAGCACGCGGGGCCGGTGCGGGCGGGGTGAGCTGCACCTGCCCGGTGGCCAGCACGTGCCCGGCCGGCGCCCACGACGCCGGCGCGGCCAGCGCCGCGGTCACGGTGAACCACCGCTCCCCCGCGGCCGGCGCCAGGGCCAGGACCTCCTCGGGCAGCTCCAGCAGCGCCGAGGTGCGCGGGGCCAGTTCCGGGGTGGGCAGCACACCCCGGGCGACCTGCACCCCCTCGTCCTGCACGGTCCACGTCAGGGCGACGTGGCCGAGGTCCACGACGTCGTAGCGGTTCGTCAACCGCAGCAGCTCCCCGGCGGGGGTCTCCTCGACGGTGAACCGGACCTGGGAGACCACGGCGGCGTAGTCGAGCAGGCCGGGCGAGGGGGTGCGGTCGGGCAGCACCAGGCCGTCGGCGACGAAGTTCCCGTCGTGCAGCTCCTCGCCGAAGTCGCCGCCGTAGGCGAACCGCTCGCGCCCCGCCGCGTCGCGCTGGCGCAGGCCGTGATCGATCCACTCCCACACGAAACCGCCCATGCAGCGATCGGAGGACTCGAACAGGTCCTGGTACTCCACGAGCCCGCCGGGCCCGTTGCCCATGGCGTGCGCGTACTCGCACTGCACGAACGGCATCGCGCGCCGGCGGGTGTCGGCGTCGGCGTCGGCCAGCGCCTCCTCGGCCCGCTCGGCGATCGCGGCGACCTCGGCGTGGGTGGCGTACATGCGCGAGTAGACGTCGACGTAGGGGCTGTCCCAGTCGTGCTCGTAGTGCACCGGGCGCGACGGGTCGCGGTCCTTCAGCCACGCCGACATCGCGCGCAGGTTCCGCCCCGTGCCGGACTCGTTGCCCAGCGACCACAGCACGATCGAGGGGTGGTTCTTGTCGCGCTCGACGGTGCGGCGGATCCGGTCCAGGTACGCCTGCTCCCACGCCGGGTCGTCGGAGGGGTTGCCGCGCCAGTCCAGGAACACGAACCCGTGCGTCTCCAGGTCGCACTCCAGCACGACCCACAGGCCGTGCTCGTCGCACAGCTCCAGGAACCGCGGGTGCGGCGGGTAGTGGCTGGTGCGGACGGCGTTGACGTTGTGCCGCTTCATGAGCAGCACGTCGGCGAGCGCCTCCTCCTCGCTGAGGGTGCGCCCGGTGTCGGGGGAGAACTCGTGCCGGTTGACGCCGCGCAGCTTCACGGGGCGGCCGTTGACGGTGAACACCCCGTCGGCGATCTCCACCCGCCGGAACCCGATGCGCAGGCGGGTGCGCTCGCCGGCGGCGACGACCTCGGCGTCGTACAGGCGCGGCACCTCCGCCGACCACGGTTCCACCGCGTCCAGCTCGACGTCCTCGCCGGCGGCGGCGTCCACGCCCAGTTCGGGCACCAGCACGCGCGCGCCGACGGGCTCCCCGTCCGAACCGGTGGCGTCGACGCGCAGCAGCCCGCGGCCCGTGGCGGCGTCGAAGTCGGCGTGCACGAACACGTCCTCGGCGGCACCGGCGGGGCGGGCCAGCAGGGTGACGTCGCGGAAGATCCCCGACAGCCACCACATGTCCTGGTCCTCCAGGTAGCTGCCCGAGGACCACTGGTGCACGCGCACGGCCAGGACGTGCTCGCCCCCGGCTCCCCCGCCCGCGGCCAGGGCGCCGGTGACGTCGAACTCCACGGCCAGGCGGCTGCCGACGGAGCGGCCGACCTCCACGCCGTCCACCCAGGCGGTGAAGGCGGAGTCCACCCCGTCGAAGCGCAACACGGCACGCGTCCCGTCGCCGTCGAGGAAGCCGGCGGGCAGGGTGAAGGCGCGGCGGTGGTCGCCGGTGGGGTTCTCCTCGGGCACGCGCGGCGGGTCGACGGGGAAGGGGTAGACGACGTTGGTGTACGCGGGGGCGCCGTGGCCCTGCAGCTGCCAGTGCCCCGGCACGGTGACCGAGCCCCACGCGGCGTCGTCCAGCGCCGGGTCGGCCAGGTCGGCGGGGGTGTCGGCGCGCGCGGCGCCGCGGAAGCGCCACCGGCCGTTCAGCGACAGCGCCGGCGCGTCGCTGCGCGTCCAGGCGCGCGCGGGCAGCGCACCGCGCGAGGGCGCGTGCTCCTCGAACCACATCGTGCGAACCCCTTCGTCCGGAAGCTGTGCCACGCCCCCGACCCTGGCCCGCCGGGGCCCCCGCGTCAACAGCGACGCACACGAACGAACACTCTCGTTGTGCGTGCGTGTTCGGCCGTGTTGACTCCTCGGAGCGGTGCGGGCATCCTCGACCGGTCGCCGGCCCGTGAGGAGGAGTGCCCCGCCGTGCTCGCCCGCAGCCGCCAGGAGGCGATCCTGGACGCCGTGCGCCGCCGCGGCGGCGTGCGCGTCGCCGACCTCGTCGAGCAGCTCGGCGTCTCCGACATGACGGTGCGCCGCGACATCGCCGAACTGGCCCGGCGCGGGCTGGTCGAGCGGGTGCACGGCGGCGCCGCCGCCGCCGGCAGCAGCACCGAGCCCGGCTTCGCCGCCAAGTCCACGATCCGGACCGCGCAGAAGCGGGCCGTCGGCGCGCTGGCCGCCTCCCTGGTCGAGCCCGGCGCCTCCGTCGCGCTGTCCGCCGGCACGACCACCGTGGAGGTCGCCCGGCACCTGCGCGACGTGCCCGGCCTGACCGTGGTCACGAACTCCCCACCCGTCGCCGAGCTCCTGCACGACCCCGCGCGCACCGACCGCACCGTCGTGCTGACCGGCGGGATCCGCACCCCCTCCGACGCGCTCGTGGGGCCGGTGGCCGTGCGCAGCCTGCGGGACCTGCACGTGGACCACCTCTTCCTGGGCGTGCACGGCCTGGACGAGCGCGCCGGGCTGACCACCCCGAACCTCGTCGAGGCCGACACCGACCGCGCCCTCGTGGCCGCCGCCTCCCGCGTCGTCGTGGTGGCCGACGCCACCAAGTGGGGCGTGGTGGGCCTGACCACGATCGCGACGCTGGAGGAGGTCGACGTCCTCGTCAGCGACGACGGCCTGCCCGCCGACGCCCGCCGCGCGCTCGCCGAGCGCACCGGCCGCCTGCTGCTGGCCGAGGTCCCGGCCGGAACCACCGCACCCCAGGAGGAGAACGCGTGAGCACCACCCCCGGCCCGGGGCACGCCCCCGAGGACGGCCTGCACCGCAGCGCCACCCACGAGTTCCGCCGCACCTCCACGCGCATGGCCGACGGCCGCGAGCTCATCCACTTCGACGACACCGACCCGTGGCTGTCCGGGGAGCGCCCCCGCGACGCGGTGGACTCCCGCCCGCTGCCGCCGGCCGACCAGGTCGTGCGCGGCGGTTCGCAGGTGCGGTACGACCCGCTCACCGGCGACTGGATCGCCATGGCCTCGCACCGCAACGACCGCACCCTCATGCCGCCGCCGGACCAGGACCCCCTGGCCCCCACCGTGCCGGGGGGTTTCCCCACCGAGATCGCCGACGACGCCTACGACGTCGTGGTGTTCGAGAACCGCTTCCCCTCCTTCTCCACCCGGGTCGGCGGCGAGCCCGGCCTCGTGGACGGCGAGGAGCTGTGGCCGGTGCGGCCCGGGATCGGCCGCACCGAGGTCATCTGCTTCACCAGCGACAGCGCCGGCTCGTTCGCGACGCTGCCGCCGCGGCGCGCGCGCACCGTCGTGGAGGCGTGGGTGGACCGCACCGAGGGGCTGGCCCGCACACCGGGCGTGGAGCAGGTGTTCTGCTTCGAGAACCGCGGCGTGGAGATCGGCGTCACACTGCCCCACCCGCACGGGCAGATCTACGGCTACCCCTACGTCACGCCGAGGACGCGCACCATGCTCCAGCGGGCGGCCGAGCACCGCACGGCCACCGGCCGGAACCTGTTCCGCGACGTCCTGGACGCCGAGCGCCGCGCCGGGACCCGCGTCGTCCTGCAGACCGAGCACTGGACGGCGTACGTGCCCGCGGCGGCCCGCTGGCCCGTGGAGGTGCACCTGGCCCCGCACCGCGACGTGCCGGACCTGCCGGCCCTGGACGACGCCGAGCGCGCCGACCTGGTCACCGCCTACCTGGACCTGCTCGGCCGGCTGGACCGCTACTACCCCGACGACCACCCGCTGCCGTACATCGCCGGCTGGCACCAGGCCCCGGTGCGCACCGGGCGAGAGGAGTTCCGCTTGCACCTGCAGGTCTTCAGCGTCCTGCGCGGCCCCGGCAAGGTGAAGTACCTGGCCGGCTCGGAGTCCGCGATGGCCGCGTGGATCAACGACACCACGCCGGAGAAGGTCGCGGCACGGCTGCGGGAGGTGGCCGCGTGAGCACCCCCGCGTTCTTCCAGGCCCCGGCGCGCGCCGAGGCCGCCGAGGCCGTCGCCGACGCGTACCGCGACACCTACGGGGAGAGCCCGGAGGGCGTGTGGTCGGCGCCGGGGCGGGTGAACCTCATCGGCGAGCACGTCGACTACACCGGTGGGCTGTGCCTGCCGCTGGCGCTGCCGCACCGCACGTTCGTGGCGCTCAGCCCCCGCCACGACGACGTCGTGCGGGTCCGCTCGGCGCAGGAGTCGGGGGCGGACTGGGAGGGGTCCCTCGCCGAGGTCGGCCCCGGTTCCCCCGCCGGGTGGGCCGCGTACGTCGCCGGGGTCCCGTGGGCCATGGGCCACGAGCACGGTTTCGACGCCGTCGTGGACGGGCACGTGCCGCTGGGCTCGGGGCTGTCGTCGTCGGCGGCGCTGGAGTGCGCGGTGGCCATCGCCCTGGCCGACCTCGCGGAACTGCCCACCGACGACGCCGGCCGCGCGGAACTGGCCGGGGCGTGCGTGCAGGCCGAGAACGTCGTGGCCGGCGCCAGCACGGGCGGCATGGACCAGTCCGCCTCGCTGCGCTGCCGGGCCGGCGGCGCGATCCTGCTGGACACCCGCGACGACACCGTCGAGCACGTCCCGCTGGACCTGGCCGGTGCGGGGCTGGCGCTGCTGGTGGTGGACACCCGCGCCGCGCACTCGCACTCCGGCGGCGAGTACGGCGCGCGCCGCGCCGACGTCGAGCGCGCCGCGCGCGTGCTGGGCGTGCCGGACCTGCGCGCAGTGGCCCCCGCCGACCTCGACGAGGCCCTGGACCGGCTGGCCGGTGAACCGGGCGGGCCGGTGCTGCAGCGGCGGGTGCGCCACGCGGTCACCGAGATCGAGCGGGTCGCCCGCACCGCGGACCTGCTGCGCGCGGGGCGCGTGCGGGAGGTCGCCCGGCTGATGGACGCCTCGCACGAGTCGCTGCGCCACGACTACGAGGTCTCCTGCCGGGAGCTCGACCTCGCGGTGGACACCGCCCGCGCCGCCGGGGCGCTGGCGGCGCGGATGACCGGCGGCGGGTTCGGCGGGTCCGCGGTCGCCCTGGTGGAGCAGGACGCGGCCGGCCCGGTCGCCGCCGCCGTGGCCGACGCCTTCGCCGCCGCTCGCCTGCGGGCGCCGCAGTTCCTGCGCGCGCTGCCCTCGGTGGGGGCCGGCCGGGACGCCTGAGGAACCGGCGGGACCCTGCGTTCGCCCGCGGTTCACCGCGCGTCCGCCCGGTGCTGGCCGGCCGGCGGCCGGCGGTGGGCAGCATCGGGCGGGTGCAGGGGTGGGGTGTCGTGGCGGTGGTGACCTCCGCGCTGCTGTCCGGCGCGGTCCTGGCCGCGTCCTGGTGGCTGAACCGGCGCGCCTGGCGCTCGCGCGTGGAGGCCGACCGGCGCTGGTTGCGCGCCCACGGGGTCGACGCCGGCGAGGCCCCGCGCACGCCGGCCGCCTGGCGGCTGGTGCTCACGCCCGACCTCGGCCCCGACGGCTCCTTCCTGCTGGACGTGGCCGTGCAGGGCGCCGCGACGCCGGGCGCGGTGCGCGCAGCGCCCCCTCGGCGCCGGGCGGTGGACCGGCCCCGGGCTCCGCGTCGGGATCAGCCGTGAAGGCGCGTGGACGCAGCGCGACGGCCTGCGCTCCGTCCGGGCGAGCGCGGTGCTCCGGTCGGGTTCCTGCACCGGCGTCCCGGCCGGGGCCGGGAGGGCGCGGCGGCACCCTGGGGTGAGCCCGGGGCCCCGGCGCACCACGGCGACCCGGGAGGGCGGGCACGACGAGGAGCACCGTGACCCGGCTCAGCAGCGAGGACCCCACCCGCACCGGGCGGCCACCCGGCGCAGCGGCCGTCCCCACCGACCGGCACCGGCCCTGGCGGTGGGTGGCCGCCCGGTGCCGGGCACGGCACCGCGACGGCGCGATCGTCCTCACCGGCACCGGCACCGGTCGCGAGCAGCGCTTCGAGCTCGGCGGCGCCGACCCCGTCGTCGACGCCCTCCTCGTCGACCTGCGCGGTGCCGGGGAGGACGTGCGCCGCGACCTCGGCGGCGACTGGGGCGTGCTGCTGCTGCGCACCACCGGGCGCGTGCGCCACGTCGTCGACCTCGGCGAGTGGGGGCGCCTGCGCGAGACGACGCAGCGCCCCTCCCCGCGCGGCTCGGTGTACTGGGCCACCGCGCTGCCGGAGCCGCCGCAGCCGCCCGGCGGGTACCCGATGGGCACCACCTTCGACGTCGACCTGCGCGACGTGCGCCAGGCCGCCGAGGCGTCGGGCTGGCTCGACGTGCTCGCGGAGGCCGGCGTCCCGGTCCGCGTCCTGTCCCCCGACGCCGGCGCGCGCGCCGCGCACGCCGACGTCACCGCGCGGGGCGGCCTGGCCGGCGCGCGGCGCGTCGAGCTGCCCGACGCGCCCTGGCGGCGCACCGCGCACGTCGTGCGGCGGCTCGCCCGGCTGCACCTCGCCCTCACCCCCCTGCTCCCCGTGGGGCTGGTGGCGGGGTGGGGCAGCGGCACCGCCTGGCCCGTCCGGGCGGCCCTGGCGCTGTGGCTGCTGCCCGCGCTCGCCGCCGCCACCACCGTGACCGTCCGCCAGCCGCCCGTGCTGCTGCGCGAGCTGCGCACCGGACGGGTGCTCGAGCGCGTGTGGACGCCGCGCGGGGTCCCCGGGGTGGCGCGCGTGAGCCACCCCGGCACGGCGCGCACGGGCAGCGCCGGCATCGGCCGCGACGCCCGCGGGGACCTGGTCCTGCGGCACCGGGGCGCCCAGCGCTGGCTCCCGGGCGGTGGGGCGCAGGCCGTCGCCGCCGTGCGCCGGGTGCGCCCCGGCGGGGGCCGCGACCACGTCCTGCTGGAGACGGCCGGCGGGCTGCTCCTCGCCGCCCTGCCGGTGCGCGACTGGTGCGCGGGGCACGGGGACGACCAGGACCTGGCCGACGCCCTCGGCGTCCCCCTGCTGCCCGCCCGCGGCGAGGGACCGGCGTCCGTGCCGTGGCCGGGGGCGACCGACCGCGGCGGGGAGGTCTCCCTGGTGGACCCGGAGCACCCGGCCTCGCCGAAACCGGCGCGCGTGCCCGGCGCCTTCCGCCTGGACGCCGGACCGGGCCGGGGGCGCCGCTGGGGCTTCGGGACCGAGTCCGCGGAGCTGACCTGCACGCTCAGCGGCGCGGTCCTGCTCGGGCTGGTGGCCTCGGGGGCCCTGACGGGCGGCACCGCCGCCGCGGCGGTGGTGGCGGCGGCGGTCCTGCTGTCCGGGTGGGTCAAGCTCCCGCTGCTCGTGGCGCTGGCCCGGCGCTCGCGGCGCGGTGAGCTCGTGGGCCCGGCGACGACCGGCTGAGCGCCCTCAGCCGCCGTCGGAGGTGACGTCCATGCGCTGCAGCCGCCACGACGCGAGCGCGACCGCCACGACGGCCACCCCGGCGAGCACCAGCGCGGACGTCGTCACCCCCGAGGCGGCGACCGTGCCCAGCGGCACGTCGCCGGGCGTGGCGAGGGTGACGACGCGACGGCCGTAGGAGCCGATCGACAGCCCCCGCAGCGCGGGCGCCAGCCCCGCCAGGAACGTCTCCCACAGCACCACGTAGGCCAGACCCGCCAGCAGGCCGCGCCGCGCCAGCAGCGACAGCAGCACGAACAGGGCGCAGTACGCCGCGGAGGTCAGCGCCGTGGCCAGCACCAGGCCGGCGACGACGTCACCGGCGGGCAGGCTGATCGAGGTCCCCACCACCGCGCACGCCGCGAGCGCCGGCACGCACACCACGACCGTGGACACCCAGGCCGCCGCCGTGCGCGCCACCACGACGTGCCAGCGCGGCCGCACCAGGTTCCGCAGCAGCGGCAGCGTGCCGCTCTCGCGCTCGTCGCCGAACGCGCCGGTGCCCAGCACCAGCGCCACGATCGGCACCACGAGCCCCACCAGCAGGTCCCCCGCCAGCGTCGTCTGCAGCCCGTAGCGGGCGGGCACGCTGGTGGCGGCCAGCACCACCACGGCCACGGCCGCCACCGCCAGCGGCAGCAGCGCCAGCGCCGCGGTGCGCCCGCGCACCAGCAGGCCCCGCAGCGAGAAGCCGAACAGGGTCGTCGAGAACCCCCCGGAGCCGCCCCGGACCGGCGCGGTGCCGCCCGCGGTCCCACCCGTGGTCCCGCCCGTCGTGGCGCTCACCTGCCCGCTCCCCTCGCCCGGCGCACCAGGTGCGCGAACGTGCTTTCCAGGTCCTCACCCACCGGCTCCACCCGCCGCAGGGTGGCGCCGACCCGCCGCGCCAGCGCCGGCACCGCCTCGGCCAGCGCGGTGGCGCGCGGCGCCTGCACGAGCACGCCGCCGCGGCCGCTCGCGTCGCGCTGCACGGACTCCACCACGCCCTCCGCCAGCAGCAGCCCGGCCAGCTCCAGCACGCGCGGGCCGTCGAGGTGGACGCTGCGCGGGCGGTCCACCAGCAGGTCGCGGATCGCCGCCGGTTCCCCCTCGGCGACCAGGCGGCCGTTGACGACGACGAGCACCCGCTGCGCCATCCGCTCCACCTCGGCCAGCACGTGCGAGGACACCAGCACCGTGCGCCCCTCCGCACCGAGGGCCGCCACGAGGTCCACGTCGGCGCGGCGCTGCGCGGGGTCCAGGCCGTTGAACGGCTCGTCCAGCAGCAGCACCTGCGGGTCGTGCACGAGGGCCTGCGCCAGGCGCACCCGCTGGCGCATCCCCTTGGAGAAACCGCCCACCCGGCGGTGCGCGGCCTCGCCCAGGCCCACCCGGCGCAGCACGGCCGTGGCCGCCGCGGCCGCGTCCCGCACACCGCGCTGGCGGGCCAGGAACGCCACCTGGGCGTGGGCGGTGGCGTGCGCCCAGGTGCCCTCCCCGTCGGGCACCACACCCAGGGCGCGGTGCACGCCCCGCTCGGCGTGCGGGTCGCCGCCGAGCACCCGCACCCGCCCCTGGCTGGGCCGCACGGCCCCCGCCAGCAGCGAGAGCACCGTCGACTTGCCCGCGCCGTTGTGGCCGAGCAGGCCGGTGACCCCCGGCCCCAGGGAGAACGTCACGTCCGAGAGCGCCACCGTGTCGCCGAACCAGCGGCTGACGCCGTCCACCTCCACCACCGTCGCGCTCACGCGTCGTCCCCCCTGCCGTAGCGGCCGACCAGCACGGCCGAGCCCGCGACGACCAGCGCCGCCCACACCGCCCACGCCAGCGCGCCCTGCGGAGCGGGCGCGCCGTCCACCACCGTCGTCGCCAGCAGCACCGGGCCGCCGGCCGGGTCGAACGCCAGCGGCCAGTCCGCCTCCACGACCACCGCCACCAGGCGCGTCAGCACCGGCCCCACCAGCACGACCGCCAGGTACCCGCCCACGGCGACGACCCGCCGCGACGTCAGCGACGCCACCGCCAGCCCCAGCGCCGCGTTCGGCAGCACCACGACCAGCGAGGCCAGCAGGATGCGCGGCAGGTCCCCGGCGGAGTCGGCGATCCAGCGGCCCGGGTCGTCCGCCGTCGCGATCGAGCCGACGAACAGCACCAGCGCCGGCCCCAGCACGATCAGCAGCAGCAGCGCCACCGCCGACAGCGCCATCCCGAGCACGTACTCCGCGCGCGAGAGCGCCGTGGCGAAGTACAGCGACAGCACCCGGTCGCGCCGGTCGCGCGTGAGCACCGCGGGCACCGCGGTGGCGACGAACGCCAGCACCACCACCGAGTTCGTCGCCAGCAGCTGCGGGTAGCCGATGAGCTCGGTGGGCTGCACCCCGACCTGCGGCACCAGCAGCGGCACCGCCACCACCGCCAGCGCCGGCATGTACGCCACGGCCAGCAGCAGGAACGGCCACACCTTCGCCCCCGCGCTGCGCCGCAGGCCCAGCGGCCGTCGCACCCCCGAGGCCACGAGCGCGCCCACCGCGCTGCGACGCGGGCGCAGCGCACCCGTGAACCGGGAGTACCGCACGTCGTGCAGCACCGCCCGGGGCGCCCCCACCCCGCCGGGCACCGCGCCCGGGACCCCGTCGTGGACCCCTCCGTGCACCCCGTCGGGCACCTCAGCCACCGGTCCGCTCACCGCGCCCCTCCATCGCGTCCAGCACCACGTCCTCCAGGCCGCGCCCGGACCCCACGAGCCGGACCAGCGCACGGCCCTGCTCGGCGGCCAGGTCCCGCACCGCGTCCAGCGCCGCGTCCGTGCCGGCGCTGAGCCCCACCTCCCCCGCCGGCGTGGGCGCGACGTCCACCCCCAGCGGTCCCAGCCGCTGCGCCAGCGCGGCCGCGAACGCCGCGACGTCCCCGCCGACGCGCACCCGCACCGCGCCGCCGGGGTCGTGGCCCACCGCCACGGGGCGCTGCGCGGCCAGCGCACCGGCGCGCAGCACGACGACCTCGTCGCAGGTGCGCTCCACGTCGTCCAGCACGTGCGAACTGGTCACCACCCGCACCCCCAGGTCGCGCGAGAGCCGCCGCACCAGCTGCAGCATCTCCTCGCGCCCCGCCGGGTCCAGCCCCGACGTCGGCTCGTCCAGGAGCACCAGCTCCGGGCCGTGCACGAGGGCCTGCGCGAGCTTGGTGCGCTGCTGCATGCCCAGGGAGTACGTGCCCACCGGGCGGCGGCGCTCCTCCTCCAGCCCGACCGCGAACAGCACCTCGCTGGCGCGGCGCACCGCGTCGCGCCGCCCCAGCCCGCGCAACCGGGCCAGGTGCACGCACACCTCCTGCGCCGACATGTCCAGCGGCAGGCACGGGTGCTCCGGCATGAACCCCACCCGCCGGCGCACCTCGCCGCGCTCGCGGGCCGCGTCCATCCCCAGCACCCGCAGCGTCCCGGTGTCCGGCCGCACCAGGCCGAGGGCGGCGCGCATGAACGTGGACTTGCCCGCGCCGTTCGCGCCCAGCAGGCCGGTGGCGGGAGCGGTGAACGCGACGGTCAGGCCGTCCAGCGCGCGCACCTCGCCGAAGCCCTTGCTCAGCCCGGCGCACTCGATCGCCGGGGCGTCCGTGGTCGTCACCCGGCCAGACAACCACCCGGCGGGCCCCGGCGGATCCTCCGCCGGTCGTAGACCCGCCGGAGGATCGGTGGGGATCGCGCGCACGAGGGCCGGCCGGTCGGCCGGACGGGCGGCCGTGCCCCGGTCGCCGGGGCGTGGCAGCGTGCGGGCGTGCCGCCGACCGGGACCGCGCCCCGCCTGCCCGACCACCGCCCCGCCCACCTGGCCCGCAGCGGGTTCTTCGACCCGGCGCACCCCGAGGTGCCGTGGACCGGCGAGGTGGAGCTGCGCCGCCACCTCGACGGCGGGGACGGCGAGCGCGAGCGCTTCCGGGTCCTGCGGCCGATCGGGTACTGGGACGCCCGGCTGGGGCCGGTCGTCGTCCCGGCGGACCCGGCCGCCTTCTCCACCGACCTGACCTCGGTGCCGCGCGCGCTGAGCTGGCTGGTGCCCACCACGGGCCGGCACCTGCCCGCCGCGATCGTGCACGACGGGCTGACCGCGGGTGCGGACGGCCCGCCCTCCTACCTGGCCGCGGCACCGGTGGACCGCGTCGGCGCCGACCTGCTGTTCCGGCACGCCCTGCGCGACCTGGGGGTGACGCGGCTGCGGCGCGGCGTCATGTGGGCGGGGGTGTCGCTGTGGACGGCGCTGGCCGGGCCGCTGCGCCGCACGTGGCGGGCGTGGCTGGCAGCGGTCGTCACCGCCACCGTGGTGCTGGTGCTGGGGACGCTGTCGACGGCGGACCTGTTCGACGCGGTGGACGTGCTGCCGTGGATGGGCGCACGGCCGTGGTGGGTGGAGCTGGGCACCGGTGCGCTGGCGGCGCTGGTGGTGCCGCTGCTGCCGGCTCCGCTGTGGGGGCGGCGCCGGCTCGCCGGGGCGGTGGCCGGGGTGGCGGCCGCGTTCCTGCTGCACGTCACCGTGGGGGTGCTGCTCGCCTCGGCGGGTTTCGCGGCGGCGGACGCCCTGACCAGCGGCCGGCCCTGGCGGGCGCTGAGCCGGGCGGGGGCCGGGCTGGCCCTGGCCGGGGTCGTCGCGGGCACGGTGGTGCTGGCGCGCTGACGACGCCGGCCGGCGGGGAGCCGGCGGGTCCTCAACGCCCTCGTCCAGCGCGCGCCGAGCGGAACGGGCCGGGTCGAGGTGCTCGGCGGCCGCGTTGACGAAGGGGCAGCCGCGGAAACCGTCGCCGCACAGCTGCTCGGAGACCCGCGAGGTGAAGCGGTGCAGCCAGTCGGCGGCGCACTCCCCCGGTGGCGCCGGGTCGGTGCTGTCGCGGACGACCGCGTCGACCACCTCGAGGTAGGCCCGCACTTCAACGCCACCCGCGGCAACGTCGAGGTCACCCTCGAGACCGTCACGGCGTGACCGTGGCCGACGACACGCACCCGGCGCCACGCTCCCGCGCCGCCGCACAGGCTGCGCTCACCCCCGCCCTGATGGGCACCGGGAACCTGACGACGCTGCGGCAGGAGTTCCAGGCGCAGGTGCCGCCGCGGGTCCCCCTCGACCCGGACCTCGTCGTCCTCGCCTCCGGCATCGTGGAACTCGCCCTCGGCGGGATGCTGCTCACCTGGCGCCAGCCCGCACACGCCGGCACCGGCGCCACGACCGCGGCGTTCTTCGTCGCGGTCTTCCCGGCGACGTCTCACGACTGTTGACCCGCACCGACGCGTTCGGCCTGGAGTCCGACACCGCGCGCCATGCGGTCGCTGTTCCAGCGGGCGCTCCTGGCGAGGGTGCTGCGGGGAACCGGCGCGTGGTGATCCCGGCGCGAGCGCGTCAGGCGTCGCGGGTGACGACGGGCGCGCGGTCGCTGAGCCGCCCCGCACAGGAGGGGCGCGGTCGACCACCGCCGAACCCCGTACGCAATCGATCAGTCACGCAGTCGAACCTGTTGTCTCCCAACCGAAACAGCTAAGATAAAGACGATGCGCCAGCAAGTGGTCGAGGTGGAGGTCGCGCTGTGGTGATGCAGGAGTCAGGGCCCGTACGGGCAATCCTCTGCCTCAGGCAGAGCGCGGGCCACGAGGACTCCATCTCCACGGTGACGCAGCTGGAGCACGCCGCCGCACACGCACACCACCGAGGTGTACGAGGTAGTCGACGTGGTGATCGACACCGCCACCTCGGGTCGTTCCTTCACGGGCCGCAGCATCGGACGGATCATCGAAGAGGTGGCAGCGGGCACAGCATCGGTGATCGTGGTCTGGAAGTGGTCGCGCTGGGGCCGGGACCTCGTCGAGAGCCTCCTGCACCTCGCAGAACTGGAACGAACGGGTGGCAGGCTGGAGAGCGCGACCGAACCGGGGGGTGCTGCGCCGACCACAGGCGGTTTCTCGAGGAACGACATGCTCGCGCTCGCCCAGCACGAGTCCGAGCGCATCGGCGATTCGTGGAAGGACGCCAAGAGGCACATGGTCCTCAGGCGAGGTCTTCCGCCCGTGGGGGGAGCACGCCTCGGTTACACCTACGAAGCTGGACGCCGGACCTACTGCATCGACCCTGTCGCGGGACCGGCGCTGCGCTCCGCGTACGAACGCTACGTGGCGGGCTCGTCGATGCACGCCCTGACCTTGTGGATGCGCACTTTGGGCGTCGTGACGACTCGAGGTAACCCGATGAGCGAGGGCTCGCTCAAGGCTTCCATGGATTCCGGCTTCGCTGCTGGACTGATCCGGCTGAACGAACCGGAGAAGCTCCTGAACGAGGATGAACTCACCGCCCACGGCGCTGTCCCCGGCGAAGCGCTCTTCCTCCCTGGCGTGCACCGGCACGACGGAGTCCTCACCCGCAGCTGGGAACCGCTCATCGACGTCCAGCTCTTCCACTCCTACCGCGATGCACGATCGAGGCGCAGCGCGACCCGCCCCAGCGCACCCAACTCACGCCAGGCACTGACGGGCCTGGTGCGCTGCGCGGGCTGCCGCCGGGTCATGGGATTCCGCCCGGACCGCAACCGCTGGGTGTGCACGAACTCGACGACCAAAGCCGGCGCCCCCTGTCCAGTACGCGTCACCCTCGACGGCGACGAAGCTCTGGACCTCATGAGGAACTGGCTGGATTCACGACTGGCGACGACATCCGCTCTGGAGGCGCTGATGCGCCGGAAACTCGAGAGGGCATCGGCTGCTGCTTCGATTGAAGCGATCACCCACTCCCTGGAACGACACGAGCGGCGGGTGGCGGACCTCCACTCCCTCGCCGCAGGAGGGCAGATCCCCTCGGGCGCACTCGCCCCCGAGGTTCAGGAGGTCCTGACTCGAGTGAAGCGCACGCGTACGGCACTGTCGCAGGCGCAACAACGAGTGCAGGAGTCCGGAATCCAAGACAACGAACGCTTCCGCATGCTCCGCGAGAATCTCGAGCGCGGCGATTCGACGGTGAACAGCGATCTGCAGCCTCTGATCTCAGCGGTCTGGGCCTACCCCTTCCGCGACGATCCACGGGTGATCGTGCAGGAGAGCTGGGAGAGCGACGAACGCATCCCTCGTGCACGCAAGCCGGACACTGACTTCAGCGAGGGACGAACGTGTCTACGTTGCAGAACGTGGAAGCCGGCGGAGCAGTTCTACCGCCGCCGACGCGGCCGAACACTCCTGGCCCAGTGCATCCCCTGTCGAGCCGATATGGCGCGCGAGCGGAAGGAACGGATCGCCGCAGAAGCCTGAGGTGCTGGCCACGCGGGCGGAGTGGTGGACCACAGCACCGGCCACCCCGAGGAACTTCGCCGCCAGGCTCTTCAGCGGCTCTCGATTCCTGCAGGTCGAAACCTTCGGCCGGCTGCCGTCACCACCCGTACTTCACCACCACGGGGGCATGGTCGCTCCACCGTTGCGCGTAGTCTTCAGCACGGTCCACCCCGGCAGCGATGGCCGCCGACGCCAACTGCGACGTGGCGAGCTGGTAGTCGATCCTCCAGCCGACTCCTCGATCGAATGCGGACCCTCGCCAGCTCCACCAGGAGTACGGTCCCTCGACTCCGGGGTGGAGAGATCGCACGACGTCGCACCACCCCAGTTCACCGAACCAGCGGTCGAGGTAGGCACGTTCCTCGGGCAGAAAGCCGGCCTTCTTGAGGTTGCCCTTCCAGTTCTTGATGTCGGCCTCGTGGTGAGCGATGTTCAGGTCGCCGCAGACCAGTGCAGCGCCTCCGGCCGCCAACTGCTCCATCCGCGCCGTCACCGCGTCGAGGAACGCCATCTTGTCGTCCTGCTTCTCGGTGCCCACCTCTCCGGTGTGCACGTACACCGACACCACGGTCACCGTGCCCGCCGGGGTCTCGACGTCCAGCTCCACCCAGCGGCCGGCGCCGTCGAAGCGCGGGTGCAGGGTGGCGCGCTGTTCCCCCACCGGCAACCGGGTGGCGACCGCGACGCCCGCACGGCCCTTGGTGCCCGCGTCGGTGGGCTCGCAGTGCGCGATGTGCCAGCCGTCGCCGAGGGCCTCGTCGAGCAACGCCCCCAGGACCTCGTCGGGGGCGCGGACCTCCTGCAGGCACAGCACGTCCGGGTCGCGCTCGGCGAGCCAGGAGGCCATGCCGCGGCGCACGGCGGCGCGGATGCCGTTGACGTTGACGGTGGCGACGGTGAACTGCTCCTGCGGGGTCTTCGCTGCGGGCACGGGGCGGCACGCTACCGCCGGGCCGTGGCCGCCCGGCACCCCCGGGTCGTCAGTCGCGGAACAGCGCGGAGTAGGCGTTCAGCGCGGGCTGGCCGCCGAGGTGGGCGAACAGCACGTTCGAGCCCGCCGGGATCGTGCGGTCGCGCACCAGGTCGATGAGCCCGGCCATGGACTTGCCCTCGTAGACGGTGTCGAGGACGACGCCCTCCAGGCGCCCGACGAGGCGGATCGCGTCCAGGGTGGACTGCACGGGCACGCCGTAGAGCTCCCCCGCCCACCCGGGCAGGACCTCGATCTCGTCGTCGCGCAGGTCGCGGCCGAGGTCGATGAGCTCGGCGGTGCGGCGGGCGATGCGCTCGACCTGGTCGCGCGTCTCGGCGAGCTTCGCGGAGGCGTCGATGCCGATGACGCGGCGCGGGCGGTCCTGGGCGGCGAAACCGGCGATCATCCCGGCGTGCGTGGAGCCGGTGACCGAGCACACCACGACGGTGTCGAAGAAGACGCCCAGCTCCTCCTCCTGCTGCCGGACCTCCTCGGCCCAGCGGGCGAACCCCAGCCCGCCGAGGGGGTGGTCGGAGGCGCCGGCGGGGATGGCGTAGGGCGTGCCGCCGGCGGCGCGCACGTCCTCCACGGCCCGCTCCCAGCTCGGCTTGAACCCCACCCCGAAACCGGCCGGGTCCAGGCGCACCTCGGCGCCCGTGATGCGCGAGAGCATGATGTTGCCGACCCGGTCGTTGAGGGGGTCGGGCCAGTCCACCCAGTTCTCCTGCACCAGCACGGCCTTCAGCCCCAGGTGCGCGGCGACGGCGGCGACCTGGCGGGTGTGGTTGGACTGGTAGCCGCCGATGGAGACGAGGGTGTCGGCCCCCTTCGCCAGGGCGTCGGGGACGAGGTACTCCAGCTTGCGGGTCTTGTTGCCGCCGTAGGCCAGGCCCGAGTTCACGTCCTCGCGCTTGGCCCAGACGCGCGCCCCGCCCAGGTGGGCGGTGAGCCGGTCCAGCGGGTGCACGGGGCTCGGCCCGAAGGTCAGGGGGTGGCGGGGGAAGTCGGCCAGGGCCACAGGGGGTCCTTCCAGAGGAGCGAGGAGCGTGAGGTGCAATATGTTGCACACCGGTGATCGGGGTCAAGGCGCCCGTCGTAGCATCGGCGCGTGCCCGTCCCCGCCGCCCAGGGCGTCCACCGCCGCGACCTGCTGCGCGACCGCGTCCACGCCTCCCTGCGCGACGCCATCGTCGACGGGACCCTGGCCCCCGGTGAGCAGCTGCGCGACGCGGACCTCGAGGCGTGGCTGGGCGTCAGCCGCACCCCCATCCGCGAGGCGCTGCAGCGCCTGGAGCAGGCGGGGCTGGTCACCACCCGCCCCGGCCGCTCGACGACCGTGACCCCCATCGACTCGGGGGCCACCCGCCACGCCCGGCAGCTCGCCGCCGGCCTGCAGGAGCTCGCCGTGCGCCTGGCCGTGCCGCACCTCACCGGCGAGGACGTGACGGCCATGCGCGAGGCCAACGCCCGCTTCGCCGCCGCCCTCGCCGCGCAGGACACCGCGGCCGCCCTCGCCGCGGACGACGACTTCCACGCCGTCGCCCTGCGCGCCGCCGGCAACCCGCTGGTCCGCGCCCACTTCGAGCAGGTCTCCCCCCTGCTGCGGCGCGTGGAGCTGCGCCGCTTCGGCTCCCGCGCCGGGCACGCCTCCGTCGAGCAGCACGAGCGCGTGGTCGAGGCGTGCGCCGCCGGGGACGTCGAGGCCGCCGCCCGCGCCGTGCGGGAGAACTGGCACTCCCTCGAGGAGGCGTGAGACCCGGCGCCCGGGGGGACGCAGAGCGCCGCCGCCCCGGGGACACCCGGGACGGCGGCGCACGCTCGTGGGAGGGCTCAGCGCAGCCCGGCGGCCCGCTCCGCGCTCTCCACCACGTTCGTCAGCAGCAGCGCGCGCGTCATCGGCCCCACCCCGCCGGGGTTGGGGGCGACGAACCCGGCGACCTCGGTGACGTCGAGGGCGACGTCACCGGTGAGCTTCGGCTTGCCCGTGACCGGGTCCGGGACGCGCGAGACGCCCACGTCGAGCACCGCCGCACCCGGCTTCACGACGTCCTTCGTCACCAGGCCCGGCACACCCGCCGCGGCGACGACCACGTCGGCGCGGCGCAGGTGGGACGCGAGGTCCTTCGTGCCGGTGTGGCACAGCGTCACCGTGGCGTTGGGGTGCCGGCGCGTCAGCAGCAGCCCGATGGGGCGCCCGACCGTGACGCCGCGGCCCACCACGACGACCTCCGCGCCGTCCAGCGGGACGTCGTGGCGCAGCAGCAGGTCGATGACCCCGCGCGGGGTGCACGGCAGCGGCGAGGTGATCTCCTCGCGCACCCGCAGCACCAGCCGGCCCAGGTTCGTCGGGTGCAGGCCGTCGGCGTCCTTGTCCGGGTCCACCATCTCCAGCACCCGGTTGGCGTCGACGCCCCCCGGCAGCGGCAGCTGCACGATGAACCCGGTGCAGTCCGGGTTCGCGTTCAGCTGCGCGATCTCCGACTCGATCTCGCCCTGGGTGGCGGTGGCGGGCAGCTCCACCTGGATCGAGGCGATGCCCACCTCGGCGCAGTCGCGGTGCTTGCCGCGCACGTACGACGCCGAGCCGGGGTCGTCGCCGACCAGGACGGTGCCCAGGCCCGGCACGACGCCGCGCTCGCGCAGCACCGCCACGCGCTCGGTCAGGTCCGCCTTGACCGCGGCCGCGGCCGCCCTGCCGTCGAGGACGACCGCGCTCACGCGAACGTCTCCGCGGCCGGGTACAGCGGGAAGCGCTCGGTGAGCTTCGCCACGCGCGCACGCAGCGCCTCGGCGTCTAAGGACGGCTTCAGCGCCTGCGCGATGACGTCGGCGACCTCGGTGAACTCCGCCGCGCCGAAGCCGCGCGTGGCCAGCGCCGGGGTGCCGATGCGCAGGCCGGAGGTCACCATCGGCGGGCGCGGGTCGAACGGCACCGCGTTGCGGTTCACGGTGATGCCGACCTCGTGCAGGCGGTCCTCGGCCTGTTGCCCGTCCAGCTGCGACTCGCGCAGGTCCACCAGCACCAGGTGCACGTCGGTGCCGCCGGTCAGGACGGACACGCCGGCCTCCTTCGCGTCGGCCGCGGTGAGGCGCTCGGCGATGATCTTCGCGCCCTCCAGGGTGCGCTCCTGGCGCTCGCGGAACTCCGCCGAGCCGGCCACCTTGAACGCCACGGCCTTGGCGGCCACGACGTGCATGAGCGGGCCGCCCTGCTGGCCGGGGAACACCGCCGAGTCGACCTTCTTCGCGAACTCGCCGGTGGTGAGGATCAGGCCCGAGCGGGGCCCGGCGAGGGTCTTGTGCACGGTGGAGGTCACCACGTGCGCGTGCGGGACCGGCGAGGGGTGCAGCCCGGCGGCGACGAGGCCGGCGAAGTGCGCCATGTCCACCATGAGGTGCGCGCCGACCTCGTCGGCGATCTCGCGGAACGCGGCGAAGTCCAGCTGGCGCGGGTACGCCGACCAGCCGGCGATGATCAGCTTGGGCCGGGCGGCCAGCGCGGTGGCGCGCACGACGTCCATGTCCACGCGGAACGTCTGCGGGTCCACCCCGTAGGCGGAGACGTCGTACATGCGGCCCGAGAAGTTGATCTTCATGCCGTGGGTGAGGTGGCCGCCGTGGGCCAGCTCCAGGCCCAGGATGCCGTCGCCGCCGCGGATGAAGGCGTGCATGGCCGCCGCGTTCGCGCTGGCGCCGGAGTGCGGCTGCACGTTGGCGTGCTCGGCGCCGAACAGCTCCTTCGCGCGGGTGCGCGCCAGCTCCTCGGCCACGTCGACGTGCTCGCAGCCGCCGTAGTAGCGCTTGCCGGGGTAGCCCTCGGCGTACTTGTTGGTCAGCACCGAGCCCTGGGCCTGCAGGACGGCGCGCGGCGCGAAGTTCTCGCTGGCGATCATCTCCAGCGTGTCGCGCTGGCGGCCCAGCTCGGCGTCGAGGACCGCGGCGATCTCCGGGTCGACCTCGGACAGCGGCCGGTCGGTGACCCCGGCGGGCGCGGTGGGGGTGGGCAGGACGTCGGTCACGTTTCGCTCCTCTGGCTCGGGCGGCGGTGGCGACGCGAGGCCCAGGCGGACGACCCCGTGAACGGCGGACGGGACCGCTCGGCGGGCCGTCCGTTGCCGCTCCCCGGTGGTGACCACCTTCGCCAGTCGCGGCGCGGCAAGCCTAGCCCAGCGGCGCACGGGTCGGCGGCGCACCGATCAGTGGTGCACCGATCAGCGGCGCACGGCCGCCTCGAGCACCGTGCGCATCTTCGCCGCCGTCTCGCGCACCTCCGCGTCCGGGTCGGAACCGGCCACGATCCCCGCACCGCCCAGGATGCGCATCAGCCGCCCGGCGACCTCCGCGCAGCGCACCCCCACGACCCACTCGCCGTCGCCGTCGCCGTCCTGCCAACCGACCGCACCGGCGTAGCAGCCGCGGTCGACCTCCTCGACCTCGCGGATCACCTGCGCCGCCGCCCGGCGCGGGGACCCGCCCACCGCCGGCGTGGGGTGCAGCGCCGCGACGAGGTCCACCGACGTGGTGGTCGTGTCGTTCAGCAGGGCCGTCACCCGCGTGGCCAGGTGCCACACCGTCGGGGTCGCCAGCAGCTCCGGCTCCGGTGCGCTGACCGTGCGGCACAGCGGCCGCAGCGTCTCCACCACCGCCTCCACCACGTACGCGTGCTCGCGGCGGTCCTTGTCGGAGGCCATCAGCGCGTCCGCGCGGCGCAGGTCCTCCTCCGGCTCCGGCGAGCGCGGCACCGACCCCGCCAGCGGGCGCAGCAGCACGCTCGGCCCGCGCCGGCGCAGCAGCAGCTCGGGGCTGGCCCCGACCAGCCAGCGGCCCCCGGCCTGCGCCGGGTCGTCCACCGGCACCGCCAGCGTCGTGGCCGCGGGGTTGCGCGCGGCCAGCTCGGCCACCAGGTCGGGCACCGACCAGTCCACCAGGGCGGTCAGCTCCAGGGAGCGGGCCAGCACCACCTTCTGCACGTCACCGGCCGCGATGCGCGCCAGCGCCTCGCGCACCGCCGCCGCGTACCGCGCCGGCGAGGGGTGCGGACGGCTGCGGGCCACGGTCGCCGGGCGCACGACGCGGGCGGCGTCCGGCGTCAGCGGGCCCCGGCTGCGCACCGCGGGGCCCACGCGCAGCGCCCCGGGGGCGGACAGGTCGAAGGGCACCGCCCCGGCGACGACCACCCCCTCGGGCTCCTCGTCCAGGGTGCGGGCGGTGCGGCGCAGCTGCTCGGCGCCCGAACCACCCGGCACGAGCGGGCGCGGGCCCGTCTGCACCAGGGTGCTCTTGGCGTCGGAGAAGACGGTGGCGCCGGCGCGCACCGCGAGGGTCGCCGCGGCGGGTTCTGGCACCCGCTCACCATAGGCTTCACCCCCGTGAGCGCACGCCCGAGGGTCCTGACCCTGTCCTGCCCCGACCGCCCCGGCATCGTCCACGCCGTCACGGGGGCCCTCGTGGCGCTGGACGCCAACATCACCGAGAGCCAGCAGTACGGGGACCCGGACACCGGGCTGTTCTTCATGCGGGTGGCCTTCGACGCCGCCGCCAGCGACGAGGCGCTGCGCGAGACCGTCGGCGTCGTCGCCACCCGCTTTGAGCTGACGTGGGAGCTGCGCGACGCCGCCGCGCGCGTGCGGACCCTCGTGCTGTGCTCCAAGCAGGGGCACTGCCTCAACGACCTGCTCTTCCGGCACCGCTCCGGCGACCTGCCCGTGGACGTGGCCGCCGTGGTGTCCAACCACACCGACCTGGCCCCGCTGGCGGAGTTCTACGGCGTGCCCTTCCACCACGTGCCGGTGGTGACGGGTGACGCCGCCTCCAAGGAGGCCGGCGAGGCGCGGCTGCTGGAGCTGGTCGCCGAGCTGGACGTGGAGCTGGTGGTGCTGGCGCGCTACATGCAGATCCTGTCCGACGGCCTGTGCCGGGAGCTGTCCGGGCGGGCCATCAACATCCACCACTCGTTCCTGCCGAGCTTCAAGGGCGCCCGCCCCTACCACCAGGCCCACGCGCGCGGCGTGAAGATCATCGGTGCTACGGCCCACTACGTGACGGCCGACCTCGACGAGGGCCCGATCATCGAGCAGGAGATCGAGCGCGTCGACCACCGGCACACCCCGGGCGAGCTGGTGCGCCTGGGTCAGGACGTGGAGGCCCGCACGCTGGCGCGCGCGGTGCGCTGGCACGCCGAGCACCGGGTGCTGCTGGACGGGCACCGCACGGTCGTCTTCCGCTGACGCGCAGGGGCGCGCTCGACCCGCCCCTTGCGCGCGCCCCCGTCGGGAGAGGCGACCTCGGTCGCGCGGCGACCGGCCTCGAGGCCGTCGCCCGGTGGTCACGACCACTGGTGGAGGCCGAACCCCACGTCGCGCCACGTCCGTGACGTCGCGGCGGTTGCCGATGGACTGGTCGCGTTGTGGACTTAGTCCGACTTAGCTCATACCGTGGAGCGGTGACGCAGACGGTGAACGTGCACGAGGCGAAGACGCACCTGTCGCGCCTGCTCGAAGCGGTCGAGCGGGGCGAGGACGTGGTGATCGCCCGCTCGGGCAAGCCCGTGGCCCGGCTGGTGCCGGCCCGCTCACGCGGAGCGCGCCGTCCCGGGTCCTGGAAGGGGCAGGTGGTCATCGCCTCCGACTTCGACGACACCCCGGACGACCTGGTGGCCGCCTTCCACGACGACGTCGAGCCCCACGTCCGGTGAGCCTCCTGCTCGACACCCACGTGCTGCTGTGGTGGCTGACCGACGACGAACGCCTGCCGGAGCGCATGCGCGTCGCGGTGGCGGACGGGCAGAACGAGGTGCTCGTCTCGGCGGCCTCGGCGTGGGAGGTGTCGATCAAGGCGGCGTTGGGCAAGCTGACCGTTCCCGAGGGCCTGCGCGCGGAGTTGCAGCAGCAGGGGTTCACCGAACTGCCGGTCACCGTGGAAGACGGTCTGGCCGCCGGCGCCCTGCCGCGCCACCACGACGACCCCTTCGACCGGATGCTCATCGCACAGGCGGCTCGGCGAGGGCTGCAGCTGCTCACCGTCGACCGACGGTTCGGCGACTACGACGTCCGGCTCCTGTAGTCGGTCGCGCGGTGCGAACTTCCACGACAGCGGGATGACCGCGCATGTGCCGCCGGCTCGAAGCCGGGTGTTCAGCCGGGCTGAGAGCCGGCCCTGACGGTGCTGCCGACGTTGAAGAGAGCCACCTCGTCCTGCTCACCGACACCGCACTCGGCCAGGTCGTCGGCTGCCTGCTGCCCGAAGGAGGATGCGATGGCGTCCAGGCTCGTGGAGCTCCCCACGCCGTGTACCTGCTCGCCCAGGGTCAGGGTGGCTCCTCCGCTCAGCGTCAGCGTGGACGTGGCGGGGTCCCACTCGGTGCCTTCGGGCCAGACGGTTGCGGTGCCACCCACTCCCAGGCAGGAGCCGACCCAGGTCAGCGGGCCGCCGATGCTCGCCTGGTTGCCGCCGTTCTCTCGGCCGTGCGAGACGATGAGGGCACCGTCACTGGCCGCGCTCACCGTCGCGTCGTCGCTGCAGCCAGCGGTGAACGTGAGCAGTGCGCTGATGCTCACCACCACGAGGGGGACGGGTCGACGTGCCACTCCCTCAGTCTCCGTTGCCTCCACTGGCGGCGGCAACGCCCTGAGATCGACAGGACCGCGAGGTCGTCGACGTCCACGACAGCGGGATGAGCGGAAGATCCCCAAGGCTGGTGACGCTGCGCGGTGGCCGTCCCGGTGTCCGACAGCCGACCGCTGCCAAAGCGGTGACCAAACTGCGCTAGCTGTACTCGGCCATGAGGTTGGTGACACGCCGGGTGGGTGCTTGATCGAAGAAGGCCCCTTGGTGCTGGGTGGAGGTGTCTGACGCCATCCGCCCAACGACCAAGAGGCCTTCATGTCCCACGCTAATGCCCGCCTAACCACCCACGGCCGTGCCCTGCTGGTGCGGCGCGTCGTCCACGACGGGCGGGCCGTGGCGCACGTGGCCCGCGAGCTGGGCGTCTCGCGCCAGTGCGCCCACCGCTGGGTGGCCCGCTACCGCGCCGAGGG
>NZ_JBJLSE010000054.1:0-27602 GCF_050871845.1 Kineococcus arenarius subsp. arenarius | reverse complement strand
GCGGCAGCGCCGGCGGTGGGGGCGGCGCGGGGGGGGGGGGGGGGGGGGGGGGGGGGGACCCGGCGGGGGGGTGGGGGAAGGGGTGGGGGGGGGGCGGGGCCCCCCCCCCCCCCCCCCACGCCTGACCACGACCTCCGCCCCGGCGCGGAGAGACCCCAGGAGAACCCCGCTGTGAAGAGCGACGTCGAGACCCTCAACCCGACCCGGGTGAAGCTGACCGTCGAGGTCGGCTACGACGAGCTGAAGCCGAGCCTCGACGCCGCCTACAAGTCGATCGCGGGCCAGGTCCAGGTGCCGGGCTTCCGCCGCGGCAAGGTCCCCGCCCGCGTCATCGACCAGCGCTTCGGCCGCGCCGCGGTGCTGGAGGAGGCCGTCAACGACGCGCTGCCGAAGTTCTACCAGCGCGCCGTGGAGGAGAGGGAGCTGCGCCCGCTGGGCCAGCCGACCGTGGACGTCTCCCAGGCGCCGGACCCCAAGACGGGCGGTGACCTGCGCTTCTCCGTCGAGGTGGACGTGCGCCCCACCCTGGAGCTGCCGGTCCTGGACGAGCTCGAGGTGTCCGTCGACGACCTGGCGATCTCCGATGAGGACGTCGAGCAGCGCTTGGACGCCCTGCGCGAGCGCTTCGGCACGCTGACCGGCGTGGACCGCCCCGCCGCGGACGGCGACTTCGTCTCCCTGGACCTGCGCGCCGAGATCGACGGCGAGGAGATCGAGACCGCCAAGGGCATCTCCTACCAGGTCGGCCAGGGCAACATGATCATCGGTCTGGACGAGGCCGTGACGGGCCTGTCCGCCGAGGGCACCACCACCTTCACCGCGCCGCTGGCCGGCGGTGACCGCAAGGGCCAGGACGCCCAGATCACCGTGACGGTGCAGTCCGTCAAGGAGCGGGTGCTCCCCGACGCCGACGACGACTTCGCCCAGCTGGCCAGCGAGTTCGACACCCTGGACGAGCTGCGCGCCGACCTGCGCACCCAGGTGGAGCAGTCCAAGAAGTTCGAGCAGGGCCTGCAGGCGCGCGACCGCGTCCTGGAGAAGCTGCTGGAGCTGGTCGAGGTGCCCGTCCCCGAGTCGCTGGTCGAGGCGGAGATCCACACGCACCTCGAGCGCGAGAACCGCCTGGAGGACGCCGAGCACCGCGCCGAGATCGACGAGAGCACCCGCGCCGCGCTGCGCAGCCAGCTGCTGCTGGACGCCCTCGCCGAGCGCGAGGAGATCGGCGTGGAGCAGCAGGAGCTGCTGGAGTACCTGGTCGGGCAGGCCCAGCAGTACGGCATGGAGCCCAACCAGTTCGTGCAGATGGTGGACCAGGCGGGCCAGGTGCCCTCCATGGTCTCCGAGGTGCGCCGCCGCAAGGCGCTGGCGGTGGCGATGGAGAAGGCCACCGTGAAGGACGCCTCGGGCAACGTCGTGGACCTGGAGGAGCTCGTGGGCGGCGCCGAGGACGACGAGGACGCCGCCGGCGTGCCCGCCGAGGGCGGTGCCGAGGAGCGCGCGGACGGCGCCGAGGACGCGGCGGACGCGCCCGAGGCCGGCCAGACGGTCGACCCGGTGGGCGAGGACGCCCAGGCCGCGGCCGACGCCGCCGCCGGGCAGGAGCAGGACGGCGAGGACCGCCCCCAGGGCTGACCCCGCGCGCCGTGGGCGCACCGGCCCGGTGCCGGTGCGCCCACAGCGAAAAGCCCCCGGCCCCGACATGCCCTGCGGGACCTGCGCGTTAGGGTCGATCGAGATCGGCGGGACGCTCCGCCGGCCCCCGTCCGCGGGGGTGGTCGACGCCAGGAGAGGGCCAGGGAACAGCGTGAGCGAGATCTTGAGCGCACCGGGACTGGTGACGCCGCAGCACGCCCGTACGCCGGGCACGCCGGGGATGGGCCTCGACGACAACGTCTACCAGCGGCTCCTGCAGCAGCGGATCATCTGGCTGGGCTCGGAGGTCCGCGACGAGATGGCCAACGCCATCTGCGCCCAGCTGCTGCTGCTGGCGGCCGAGGACCCGGACGCCGACATCTACATGTACATCAACTCGCCCGGCGGGTCGGTCTCCGCGGGCATGTCGATCTACGACACGATGCAGTACATCAAGCCGGACGTGGCGACCATCGCCACCGGCCTGGCGGCCTCGATGGGCCAGTTCCTGCTGTGCGCGGGTGCTGCGGGCAAGCGGTCCGCGCTGCCGCACGCGAAGATCATGATGCACCAGCCGCTGGGTGGCCTGGGCGGCTCCGCGAGCGACATCAAGATCCTCGCCGAGCAGATCATCATGACGAAGAAGCAGATGGCCGAGCTGATCGCCCAGCACAGCGGTCAGAGCTACGAGACGATCACGCGCGACTCCGACCGCGACCGCTGGTTCACGGCCGAGGAGGCCCAGGAGTACGGCCTGATCGACCACGTCGTCGGCCGCTCCAGCGAGGTCTCGGGTGGCGGGGGCACCGGTGCGTGAGCCCGCGGGCCGCTCCCCGCTCCACGTCCCGCCGCACGTGACCGCCCAGATGGGAGACCGTCCGATGGACCAGCACAGCCGCTTCGACCCCGCGCTCGCGCCCTCGGCGCGCTACGTGCTCCCGCAGTTCGAGGAGCGCACGTCCTACGGGATGAAGCGCTCGGACCCCTACACCAAGCTCTTCGAGGACCGCATCATCTTCCTCGGCGTGCAGGTGGACGACGCGTCGGCGGACGACATCATCGCCCAGCTGATCGTCCTGGAGTCGCAGGACACCGACCGCGACATCATCATGTACATCAACTCGCCCGGCGGGTCCTTCACGGCCCTGACGGCGATCTACGACACGATGCAGTACATCCGTCCGGACATCCAGACGTACTGCATGGGCCAGGCCGCCTCGGCCGCGGCGGTCCTGCTGGCCGCGGGCACCCCGGGCAAGCGGTTCGCCCTGCCCAACTCGCGCATCCTCATCCACCAGCCGGCGATGTCCGGCGGCGGGTACGGGCAGGCCTCCGACCTGGAGATCCAGGCCAACGAGATCCTGCGGATGCGCACCTGGCTGGAGCAGACGCTGGCGGCGCACTCGGGCCGCACCGCCGAGCAGGTGGGCACGGACATCGAGCGCGACAAGTTCCTCTCCGCCGAGGAGGCCGTCGAGTACGGCCTGATCGACGAGGTGCTGGTCAGCCGCAAGGCCTCGGCCCTCACCCGTTAGGCAGCAGTGCGCGGCGCGTCCCGGGGGGCCGGTCTGGCACCGTGTCCCCCGGGGGCGTCTAATGAGTCCGCGGGAGGTCCCCGGCAGGTAGCGTGGTCGAGTCGTGACGGTGCCGTGGACGGCGCTCCCGCGGAGTCAGCGGCACCGTCGAGCAGTACGAGGAGAGGAATCCGTCGGTGGCACGCATCGGTGACGGTGGCGACCTGCTGAAGTGCTCCTTCTGCGGAAAGAGCCAGAAGCAGGTCAAGAAGCTCATCGCCGGTCCCGGCGTGTACATCTGCGACGAGTGCATCGACCTCTGCAACGAGATCATCGAGGAGGAGCTCGCCGAGGCCAACGACCTGGGCCTGGTGGAGCTGCCCAAGCCCCGGGAGATCTTCGAGTTCCTCGACCAGTACGTCATCGGCCAGTCCGCGGCCAAGAAGGCGCTGGCGGTGGCCGTGTACAACCACTACAAGCGCATCCAGGTGGGGGACCCGGCCAAGAGCCGCGACGACGCCGTCGAGATCTCCAAGTCCAACATCCTGCTGATCGGCCCGACGGGCTGCGGCAAGACCTACCTGGCGCAGACGCTGGCCAAGATGCTCAACGTCCCGTTCGCCATCGCCGACGCCACGGCGCTGACGGAGGCCGGGTACGTCGGCGAGGACGTGGAGAACATCCTCCTCAAGCTCATCCAGGCCGCCGACTACGACGTCAAGAAGGCCGAGACGGGCATCATCTACATCGACGAGGTCGACAAGATCGCCCGCAAGTCGGAGAACCCGTCGATCACCCGCGACGTGTCCGGCGAGGGCGTGCAGCAGGCCCTGCTGAAGATCCTCGAGGGGACCACGGCGAGCGTGCCGCCGCAGGGCGGCCGCAAGCACCCGCACCAGGAGTTCATCCAGATCGACACGACGAACGTGCTGTTCATCGTGGGTGGCGCCTTCGCCGGCCTGGACCGCCTCATCGAGGCCCGTGCCGGCAAACAGGGCCTGGGCTTCGGCGCCCAGCTGCGTCCCACGGGCGCCGCGAAGCTCGAGCCGGCTTTCGGCGACGTGATGCCCGAGGACCTCATGAAGTTCGGGCTGATCCCGGAGTTCATCGGCCGCCTGCCGGTGATCACCACGGTGGAGAACCTGGACCGCGAGGCGCTGGTGCGCATCCTCACCGAGCCCCGCAACGCCCTGGCCAAGCAGTACCAGCGCATGTTCGAGCTGGACGGCGTGGAGCTGGAGTTCACCCCCGACGCCCTGGAGGCAGTGGCCGACCAGGCGATCCTGCGCGGCACGGGCGCCCGGGGCCTGCGCGCGATCCTCGAGGAGGTGCTGCTGCCGGTCATGTTCGACGTGCCCAGCCGCGACGACATCGCGCGCGTGGTGGTCACCCGCGAGGTCGTGCTGAAGAACGTGAACCCGACCCTGGTGCCCCGCGAGGCTCCGGCGCGCAAGGGCAGCCGGGAGCGCCGCGAGAAGTCGGCCTGAGGCCGCGCCGCCACGCGGACGAGACGACGACAGGGGCCCCACCCGTGCCGAGCACGGGTGGGGCCCTTCGTCCGTGGTGCCGCAGCGGCGAGGCCCCGGGTCAGAGCTGGGAGTTCAGGCGCGCCACGAGCGTGGCCAGCTGGTTCATGTCCTCCTCGGACCAGTCCTGCAGGCGGGCGTGCAGGCGCTGGCGGCGCGCCTCGCGGGCGGCGAGCAGCTGCTCGGCCCCGGTGGGGGACAGGCGCAACCGCACCGCCCGCCCGTCGGTGGGGTCCGCGGTCCGCTCGACCAGGCCCAGGCCCTCCAGCAGCTGCACCTGCCGGCTCAGGGTGGGTTTGCCGATCCCGAAGAACGCGGCCAGGTCGGAGGGGCGCGCCTCGCCCAGGTCGTCCAGGCGCACCAGCAGGCTGTACGCCTCCGGTTCCAGGTCCGGGTGCACCGTGCGGGCCGTCTCCCGGCTGATCGCCCGGGAGCGGCGCAGCAGGACGGCGAGCTCACGCTCCAAGTGGTCTGCGGCGTCGTGGTGCACGGGGGAACCGTACCGCCCCCGCGCGCCTCGCCGCGTGATCGCCACGGCTCTGCGCGGCCCCGGGTGTTGTGGTGGGGTGCCGGCCCCCGTATGGTCGTTGCGATGCATCGAACCGATGCATCGACGAAGGTTCCCGGAGGTGTCCAGTGGTGCGCAGGCGCGGTGACGTGCTGCCCCTGGCGGTGCTGGCCCTGCTCGCCGAGGGCCCTCTGCACGGCTACGAGGTCCGCCGCCGCCTCGACGTGCGGCTGGGGGCCTTCCGCGCCCTCTCGTACGGCACGCTCTACCCGTGCCTGCGCACCCTGCAGGCCGGCGGCTGCATCACCGAGACCACCGGGCCGCGCACGCCCGGCACGGTGAGCGCCAAGCGGGCCCGCGTCGTCTACGAGATCACCGAGCACGGCAGGGAGCGCCTCGCCGAACTGCTCGAGGAGGCCGGCCCGGCCGCCTGGGAGGACGACGCGTTCGGGGTGCGCCTGGCCCTGTTCCAGCGCGTCGCCCCCCGCACGCGGCTGCGCATCCTGGAGGGCCGCCGCGCCCGGCTGCTGGAACGCGTGGAGCAGCTCACCGCCACCATCGAGCGGGCCCAGGCCCAGCTCGACGCGTACGCCCTCGAGGCCCAGCGCCACGGCCTGGAGACCGTCCGCAGCGAGGTGGACTGGCTGGACCGCCTCATCACGGCCGAGCGCCGTGCCCCCGCCCGGCCGGGCGTTCCGGCCGCACCCCCTCTCGAGGAGAGTTGATGTCCGAGATCCGCGTCGCCGTCGTGGGGGTGGGCAACTGCGCCGCCTCCCTCGTCCAGGGCGTCCACTTCTACGCCGACGCCGACGAGGCCACGACCGTGCCCGGCCTCATGCACGTGAAGTTCGGCGACTACCACGTGCGCGACGTGACGTTCGTCGCCGCGTTCGACGTCGACGACAAGAAGGTCGGCACCGACCTCGCCGACGCCATCGGCGCCAGCGAGAACAACACGATCAAGATCTGCGACGTCCCCACCACCGGGGTCACCGTCCAGCGCGGGCACACCCTCGACGGCCTGGGCCGCTACTACCGCGAGACCATCACCGAGTCCACGGCCGAACCGGTGGACGTCGTCGCCGCCCTGCGCGAGGCCCGCGCCGACGTCGTCGTGTGCTACCTGCCGGTCGGCTCCGAGGACGCGGCGAAGTTCTACGCCCAGTGCGCCATCGACGCCGGCTGCGCCTTCGTCAACGCCCTGCCCGTCTTCATCGCCAGCACCCCCGAGTGGGCGCAGAAGTTCACCGACGCGGGCCTGCCCATCGTCGGCGACGACATCAAGTCGCAGGTCGGCGCCACCATCACCCACCGGGTGCTGGCCAAGCTGCTGGAGGACCGCGGCATCAAGCTCAAGCGGACGTACCAGCTCAACGTCGGCGGCAACATGGACTTCAAGAACATGCTCGAGCGCGACCGCCTGGAGTCCAAGAAGACCTCCAAGACGCAGGCCGTCACCAGCAACGTCCAGGCCGACTTCGGCACCCGCGACGTGCACATCGGCCCCAGCGACTACGTCCAGTGGCTCGACGACCGCAAGTGGGCCTACGTCCGCCTCGAGGGCGAGGCGTTCGGCGGCGTCCCGCTGAACCTGGAGTACAAGCTGGAGGTCTGGGACTCCCCGAACTCCGCCGGCGTCATCATCGACGCGGTGCGCGCCGCGAAGATCGGCCTGGACCGCGGCATCGGCGGCCCGCTGCTGTCCCCGTCGGCGTACTTCATGAAGTCCCCGCCCGAGCAGCGCGACGACGAGCGCGGCCGCGCCGCCGTCGAGGAGTTCATCGCCGGGACCGTCGAGCGCTGATCGGCCGTCTCCCCGCGCGGAACCCCGTGGTGCACCCGCACTGCGGGGTTCCGTCGTTCCCCGGTCCGGGTTCGCGGCCGGGTGGCGGGGCGGTCCGGCCGTCGGGCTCTCCGCCCGCGCCGAGTTCTGCGTGCGCGGCGCCTCGAGCAGTCGGGCGCGGGCTCCGGACGCCCGTCGACCGGACCACCCCGCCACCCTCCGGCCTCACCACCGTGGCCGGTCACCTCCGCCCGCGCTGCGGGTGCGCCGCGGGACCCCGCGCACCCGACGGCCAGGCGCTGCTCCGGCCCCGGGGGGCGATGTGGGGGAGGGGAGAGGTGCGAGGTGACAGGACGGTGGCGGGTGCGGAGGCCGGCGTCCGGAGCCCGCCCCGCGCGGACAGGTGCGACGGTGCACCGAGCAGCGGGCGGAGAGCCGGCCGCAGCACCCGCCACCGGCCCCGCCGAGGCGACCACCGCACCGCGAGAACGCGACGCGAACGCCGACGGGGCCGCCCCCGTGAGGGAGCGGCCCCGTCCGGAGCGGAACGTCAGTCCTGCTCGGCGATCTCCGCCTTCGCCGTCAGCACCGGTGCCTGCTCGCCCTCGGCGACCGGCACCTCCTGCCAGGTGATCGAGGCCGCGCGGCTGGCGGCCAGCACGTCCGCCTCGGCGCGGGCGGCGTCGGCGGTCACGTCCGCCGGCCCGAACACGGTGGCGGCGGTCAGCGGGGTCTTCTGGGAGACCTTCGCCTCGCTCTTGACCTTGCGCAGCGCGGACAGGGCCTGCCCGGCGGCGCCCAGCACGCCCAGCGCAGCGGTGTCCGCGGCGGCGGGGCCGAGCTCGTCGACGACGGGCCAGGACGCGGTGTGCACCGAGCCGTCCTGCCACCAGGACCACACCTCCTCCGCGGCGAACGGCAGGAAGGGGGCGAACAGCCGCAGCAGGGTGCGCAGCGCGATGGCGGCGGTGGCGCGGGCGGAGGCCTGCGCCTGCTCGCCGCGGGCGCCGTAGGCGCGGTCCTTGACCAGTTCGACCCAGTCGTCGCAGAAGGTCCAGAAGAACCGCTCGGTGACGTCCAGGGCGGTGGCGTGGTCGTAGCGCTCGAACGCGTCGGTGGCGCTGCGCACCACCTTCGCCAGGTGCACCAGGACGCTGACGTCGAGCGGTTCGGTGACCGCGGCCGGGTCGGCGGCGGTGCCGCGCTCGACACCCAGGCCGAGGACGAACTTGGAGGCGTTGAGCAGCTTCATCGCCAGCCGGCGGCCGACCTTCATCTGACCGGTGTCGAAGGTGGCGTCGGTGCCCAAGCGCGAGGACGCCGCCCAGTAGCGCACCGCGTCCGAGCCGTGCTCCTCCAGCAGCCCCAGCGGGGTGACGACGTTGCCCTTGGACTTGGACATCTTCTTGCGGTCCGGGTCGAGGATCCAGCCCGACAGCGCGGCCTTCGACCACGGCAGGCCGCCGGTCTCCAGGTGCGAGCGCACCACGGTGGAGAACAGCCAGGTGCGGATGATGTCCTGCCCCTGCGGGCGCAGGTCCATGGGGAAGACGCGCCCGTACAGGTCGGGGTCGCGCTCCCAGCCGCCGGCGATCTGCGGGGTCAGCGAGGACGTCGCCCAGGTGTCCATGACGTCGGGGTCCGCGGTGAAACCGCCGGGCACGCCGCGCTGGGACTCGGAGTAGCCGGGCGGGGTCTCCGAGGCGGGGTCCACCGGCAGCGCGGACTCCTCGGGCAGGACGGGGGAGTCGTAGCGGGGGGAACCGTCCTCGTCGAGGGGGTACCAGACGGGGAACGGCACGCCGAAGAACCGCTGGCGGGAGATCAGCCAGTCGCCGTTCAGGCCGGAGACCCAGTGGTCGTAGCGGTGCTTCATGTGCTCCGGGTACCAGGTCAGCTGCGCGCCGCGCTCGAGCAGCTGTTCGCGCAGCTCCGCGTCGCGGCCGCCGTTGCGCAGGTACCACTGGCGGGTGGTGACGATCTCGAGGGGGCGGTCGCCCTTCTCGTAGAACTTCACCGGGTGCACGATCTTCTTCGGCTCACCGACCATCGCGCCGGACTCGCGCAGCGCGGCGACGACCTTCTCCTGGGCGGTGTGCACGGTGGCGCCGCCGATCTCGGCCCACAGCTCCTCGCCGGGACCGCCGGCGATCCACTCCGGCGTCTCGCGCACCAGCCGGCCGTCCCAGCCGATGACGGCGCGGGTGGGCAGCTGCAGCTCGCGCCACCACGTCACGTCGGTGGTGTCGCCGAAGGTGCAGATCATCGCGATGCCCGAGCCCTTGTCCGGCTCGGCCAGGCGGTGCGCCACCACGGGCACCTCGACGCCGAACAGCGGCGAGCGCACGGTGGTGCCGAACAGCGGCTGGTAGCGCTCGTCGTCGGGGTGGGCCACGAGGGCGACGACGGCGGGGATGAGGACGGGCCGGGTGGTCTCGATGAACACCGGCTCACCGCCGTCGGTGCGCTCGAACGCGACGCGGTGGTAGGCGCCCTCGCGCTCGCGGTCCTCCAGCTCCGCCTGCGCCACGGCGGTGCGGAAGGTCGTGTCCCACAGGGTGGGGGCCTCGGCGGCGTACGCCTCGCCGCGGGCGAGGTTGCGCAGGAACGCGCGCTGGGCGGCGGCGCGGGAGGCCGCGGAGATCGTGGAGTAGGTGTGCGACCAGTCCACCGACAGGCCCAGGCGCCGCCACAGCGACTCGAAGACCTGCTCGTCCTCGGCCGTCAGCCGCTCGCACAGCTCCACGAAGTTGCGCCGGGAGACCTGCACGAAGTCGCGGTCGTTCTTCGGCGCCTTCTCCGGCGGGGTGAAGGACGCCTCGTACGGCAGCGAGGGGTCGCAGCGCACGCCGTAGTAGTTCTGCACGCGCCGCTCGGTGGGCAGGCCGTTGTCGTCCCAGCCCATCGGGTAGAAGACCGACTTGCCGCGCATGCGCTGGAAGCGGGCCACCACGTCGGTGTGGGTGTAGCTGAAGACGTGGCCGACGTGCAGGGAGCCGGACACCGTGGGTGGGGGGGTGTCGATGGAGTACACGCCGGCGCGCTCGGCGGTGCGGTCGAAGGCGTAGGTGCCGCTCTCCTGCCACACCGGCGCCCAGCGCTCCTCCAGGCCGTCGACGGTGGGGCGGTCGGGGACCGAGACGCCGGCGGCGGTGCCGTCCGGGCGGTGCTGGGGTGCGGGCGCGGTGCTGGCGTCGGACATGCCCCCATCATCCCGCAGGGGCGAGGGGTGAAGTCAGCGCCCCGGCAGGCCGATGCACCACGGTGCTCTCCCGCGTCCGCCGGTTCCCGCTGTGGGTCGGGTACCTGCTGCTCGCCGGGGCGCTGGCGGCGCTGTGCCTGTGCCTGGGGGGTACCGCCCACGACGCGGTCTTCTCCCTCGTCAGCGCCTCCAGCGCGGTCGCGATCGCCGTCGGCGCGCGGGTGCACCGCCCGGTGCACCCGCGCGCGTGGTGGTGCATGGCGGCCGGCATGGGCTGCTGGGCGGTGGGCGACGTGCTGTACACCGTCGTCTACGACGTCCTGGGGTCGCAGGCGTACCCGGCGCCGCCCGACGTCGCGTACCTGCTGGCCTACCCCCTGCTGGGGTTCTCCCTGCTGTCCCTGGCCCGGCGGGCCCGTCCCGGCCAGGACCTCGAGGGGGTGATCGACGCGACGATCCTGTCGGTGGGGGCGGGGCTGCTGTCCTGGACGTTCCTGCTGCGGCCCGCGCTGGCGAGCGTGCACGACGACGTGCTCGGCGGGGTGGTCTCCGCCGCGTACCCGCTGGCGGACGTGTTCCTGCTGGCGATGCTCGTGCGCCTGATGTCGGCCGCGGGTGCCCGCTCGCCCGGCTTCCGCCTCCTGGCGGCCGCCGCCCTCGTCGTGCTCGCCGCGGACGCGGCCTACCAGGCGGCCTACGCCGCGGTCGGCTACGACGGCACCGCCTTCGACCCCCTCTGGCTGCTGTCGTACGTGCTCTGGGGAGCGGCGGCGCTGCACCCGTCGATGCGCCGGCTCTCCGACCCCTCCCCGGCCGAGCGCGACGACCTGGGCGCGCCGCGGCTGGCGCTGCTGGCCGCGGCGAGCCTGCTGGCCCCGGGGACCCTCGCCGTGCAGCTGCTGACGGGCGCGCCGCTGTCGGCGTGGTCCGTGGTGGTCTCCTCCACCGTGCTGTTCCTGCTGGTCGTGGCGCGGATGTGGACGCTGCTGCGCCGGGTGCGCCAGCAGGCCGGGCAGCTCGCCGAGCTGGCCCGCACCGACCCGCTGACCGGCCTGCTGAACCGGCGCAGCGCCGCCGCCGAGACGGAGCGGCTGCGCGCCCGCGCGCGGGCGGCCGGCACCCCGCTGGTGCTCGCCGTGCTGGACCTGGACCGCTTCAAGCGGTTCAACGACACCTTCGGGCACCCGGCCGGGGACCGGCTGCTGACCGGCGCCGCGCACGCCTGGAGCGCACGGCTGTCCGGCACGGGGGTCGTGCTGGCCCGCTGGGGCGGGGAGGAGTTCGTCGTCGTCGCCGAGGGCCTGGGCCCGCGCCGCGCCGAGCAGCTCCTCGCCGAGCTGCGCGACCTGGTGCCGCGGGGTCAGTCCTTCTCGGCCGGCCTGGCCGTGTGGGACGGGGCCGAGGACGTCGAGGCGCTCGTGGCGCGCGCCGACGCGGCGCTGTACGGGGCCAAGGCCGCCGGGCGCGGCTGCACCCGCACCGCGCCGGCGGCCGAGCTGCTCAGCACGGGTGGAAGCGGCGGCCGGTGACCCGCTCGGAGGCGCCCACCCGGTCCAGGTAGGGAGTGATCCCGCCGGTGTGCAGGGGGTGCCCGGTGCCCAGCACCAGGCACACGTCGACGTCCTCGGGACCGGCCACGACGCCTTCGTCGAGGACGCGGCGGACCTCGTCGGCCAGCGCGTCCTGCACCCGGCGCAGCAGCTCGGGCCCGCTCACCGGTGCGTCCCCCTGCACGAGCACGCGCTCGGCGGCCCCGGTGGCCTCCACCGGCCCCTTCGCGGTGACCAGGGCCGGCGAGCCGGCCTCGACCCAGCGGCGCAGGTTCTCCGAGACGCGGTAGCGGTCGGGGAACGCGGCGGCCAGCGTCTCGTGCACGTGCAGCATGACGGCGGGACCGACGAACGAGGCGAGCCGGAACGGCGTCATGGGCAGCCCCAGCTCGTCCAGGGCGTGCTCGGCCTCCAGCAGCGGCGTGCCGGCGTCCACGGCGCGCACCACCTCGTCGAACACGCGGGTGGAGATCCGGTTGACGACGAACGCGGGGGCGTCGCGCACCAGCACGCACGTCTTCTTCAGCTTCGCCCCGACCGCGAACGCGGTGGCCAGCGTCGCGTCGTCGGTGTGCTCGGTGCGCACCACCTCCACCAGCGGCAGCACCGCGACGGGGTTGAAGAAGTGGAACCCGACGAACCGCTGCGGGTGCTCCAGCACCGAGGCCATCTCCGTGACCGACAGGGAACTGGTGTTGGTGGCGATGACGGCGTCCTCGCGCAGCAGGGGTTCCAGCTCGCGCAGCACGGCGTGCTTGACGGCCATCTCCTCGAACACCGCCTCGATCACGAGGTCGCAGCCGGCGAGGGCGGACTTGTCCACCGAGCCGGACACGGACGCCTTCAGCCGGTTCGCGACGTCCGGGGTGACGCGCCCCTTGGCGAGCAGGTCGTCCACGCCGGAGCGCACGGCCTCGACCCCCCCGGCGACGCGGGCCTCGTCGACGTCGGTGAGCACCACGGGCACCTGCAGCCGGTGCAGGAGCAGCAGCGCGATCTGGCTCGCCATCAGCCCGGCGCCCACGACGCCCGCGGAGGTGACCTTCCGCGCCAGGTCCTGCGGCGGCGCCCCGGTGGGCTTCCTGCCGCAGCGCTGCACGAGGTCGAACGCGTACAGCCCGGCGCGCAGCTGCGGGGAGACGACGAGGTCGCCGATCGCGGCGTCCTCGGCGGCGAAGTGCTCCTCGCGGGTGCCCGTGCGCGCGGCGGCGACGAGGTCGAGCGCCCGGTAGGGGGCGGGCGCGGCGCCGCGCACGCGGGCGTCGGCCACGGCGCGACCGCGGGCGACGGCCGCCTCCCACGCGGCGGCCTCCTCGGCGTCGGGCAGCGGGACCCGCCGCGGCACCTGCACCCGGCCGGCGAGGACGGCGGCCGTCCAGCGCAGCGACTGCAGCAGGAAGTCGGCGGGTTCGGCGGCCAGGTCCGCGATGCCGAGCTCCACGGCCTCGGGGCCGGTGATCGTGCGGTTGTTCGCCAGGGCGTTCTCCACGGCGATGCGCACGGCGACGTCGGGACCGGCCAGGTGCGGCAGCAGCCAGGTGCCGCCCCAGCCGGGCACCAGGCCCAGGTGGGTCTCGGGCAGGCCCAGGCCGCGCGCGGTGGTGGCGACGGTGCGGTACGTGGCGTGCAGCGCGGTCTCCAGCCCACCGCCCAGGGCCAGGCCGTTGACGTACGCGAAGGTCGGCACGCCGAGGGTGCCGAGCCGGCCGAGGACGTCGTGGCCGAGGCGCCCGGTGGCGAGCCCGGTCTCGCGGTCGGGGGTGGCGGCCATGGCCTTCAGGTCCGCCCCGGCGCAGAACACCCCCTGCACGCCGGTGATCCCCACGGCGACGACCTCGCCGGCGGCGGCCAGGCGCTGCGCCTCCTCCAGCGCCTCGCGCAACCGCCCCAGCGTCTCGGCGCCCAGCACGAACGGCTTGCGCGGCTCGCCCGGGTCCAGGGTGAGCAGGGCGAGGCGGCCGGAACCGGGCGGCCCGGCGCTCTCCCCGGGCGCGCCGGGCAGGTCGAGGGTGCGGACGTGCACGGGCATCAGCGGGCCTCCCCGGCGCTCGCGGTGGTGGGTTCGTACGCGGCGTGGTGCGGGTTCTCCCAGATCACCGTGCCGCCCTGCCCGAGCCCGACGCACATCGCGGTCAGGCCGTAGCGGACCTCGGGGTGCTCGGCGAACTGCCGGGCCAGCTGGGTCATCAGCCGCACGCCGGAGGCCGCCAGCGGGTGGCCGATGGCGATGGCGCCGCCGTAGGGGTTGACGCGCTCGTCGTCGTCGGCGATGCCGAAGTGGTCCAGGAAGGACAGGACCTGCACGGCGAACGCCTCGTTCAGCTCGAACAGGCCGACGTCGTCGATCGTCAGGCCCGCGCGGGCCAGCGCCTTCTCGGTGGAGGGGATCGGGCCCAGGCCCATGACCTCCGGTTCCACGCCGGCGTAGGCGAAGCCGACCAGGCGCATGCGGACCTCCAGGCCGAGCTCGGCGGCGGTGCCCTCCTCGGCGACCAGGCAGGCGGTGGCCCCGTCGGTCAGCGGGGAGGCGTTGCCGGCGGTGACGCGCCCGTGCGGGCGGAAGGGGGTGCGCAGGCCCGCCAGGCCCTCCACGGTCGTCCCGGGGCGGGCGAGCTCGTCGGTGGTGGCCAGGCCCCAACCCTGCTCGGAGCTGGCCACGGCGACCGGGACGAGGTCGGCGCCGACCTTCCCGTCGGCCACCGCCCGCGCGAACTTCCGCTGGCTGGCGGCGGCGTACTCGTCGGCGCGCTGCTTCGTCAGGGCGGGGAACCGGTCGTGCAGCGCCTCGGCGGTCTTGCCCATGTCCAGGGCGTCGGGGGAGACGATGCGCTCGGTGAGGAAGCGCGGGTTGGGGTCCATCCCCTGCCCCAGGGGGTGGTGACCCATGTGCTCCACGCCGCCGGCCAGCGCCACGTCCAGGGCGCCCACCGCGATGGAGGCGGCCGTGGTGGTGACGGCCGTCATGGCGCCGGCGCACCAGCGGTCGACCGCGTAGCCGGGGGTCGTCACCGGCAGCCCCGCCAGCAGGGCGGCGCTGCGGCCGAGGACGAGCCCCTGGTCGCCGCTCTGGGTGGCGGCGGCGATGGCGACCTCCTCCACGCGCTCGGGCGGCAGGGAGGGGTTGCGCCGCAGCAGTTCGCGCAGGCAGGCGACCACGAGGTCGTCGGCGCGGGTCTGCGCGTGCAGGCCGTCGGGGCGGGCCTTGCCGAACGGCGTGCGCACGCCGTCGGCGAACACGACGCTGCGCGCCGCGGGGGTGGAGCGGGCCACGGGACCTCCTCGTTCGGTGGCGGTGGGCCGCGGCGGCGCGGCCCGCGGCCACAGTACGCCCGGCACCCGGGTACCCGGTACCGGTGGTGACAGGTACTGCCGCTGCGCGCCGCCCGCCGGAAGCCGCCTCACCCGTGCGGGCGCCCGGGTCACCCGCTCGGACGCTCGACCACCCCCGCGCTGTCGGCTGGAGGGGTGACGTCCTGTCAGAACGCTGGGTGAGGGCTGGGCGGGGGCTCACTGTGTGTACATCGAGTTCAAACCCGGTGTCACCCGGATGGCGTACTCGCTCACTCTTCGCAACTAATCCTTACTTCAGGAGGCGCGCATGTCCTGGCTGGTGGAAACCCTCGGGGGTGAGTCGTGGCAGGAGGTGGCACCGCTCGGCATCGCCGGCGTCGTCGTGTGGGGCCTGTGGCTCTACCGCGTCATCGGTTCGCGCATGGCCAAGCCCATCGTCAACGACCACCGCACCACCACGTCCGTGGTGGTGCCCTCCTTCCGCGAGGACCCCCGGATCCTCGCCGACTGCGCCCGCAACTGGCTCTCCCACGACCCCGACGAGCTGATCATCGTCGTGGACGTCGACGACGTCGAGTGCCACAGGCTGCTCGCCGAGATCGACGACGAACGGCTCAACGTCATCGTCTACCGGCACGAGGGCAAGCGTTCCGCGCTGGGCGTCGGCATCCGCGCCGCCCGCCACGAGCTCGTCGTGCTCTCCGACTCCGACACGATGTGGACCGACGGCCTGCTGCGCAACGTGCAGATGCCGTTCGCCGACCCGATGGTCGGAGCCGTCAGCACCCAGCAGAACGTCCACCAGCGCACCAGCAGCGTGTGGCGCCGCATCGCCGACTGGATGGTCAACCTGCGCTACTACGACTACGCCCCCGCCATGGGCCGCAAGGGCGCGGTGATCTGCGTGTCCGGGCGCACCGCCGTCTACCGCCGCTCCGTCGTCGTCCCGCTGCTGCCGAACCTGGAGCACGAGTTCTTCCTCGGCCGGCGCTGCATCGC
Source organism: Kineococcus arenarius subsp. arenarius (assembly GCF_050871845.1). Lineage (NCBI taxonomy): Bacteria > Bacillati > Actinomycetota > Actinomycetes > Kineosporiales > Kineosporiaceae > Kineococcus > Kineococcus arenarius. The sequence goes on along the minus strand of NZ_JBJLSE010000054.1, from coordinate 11,597 downwards.
CGGCGACGACGGCCGGCTCACCTGGCTCGTCCTGGCCGCCGGTTACAAGACGGTCCACCAGTCCTCCGCCAAGGCCATCTCGATGTTCCCCGACAGCTTCCGCGCCTTCGTCAAGCAGCGTGTGCGCTGGAGCCGAAACTCGGCCCGCACCTACCTGACGGCCCTGTGGAAGGGCTGGCTGTGGCAGGTCCCGTTCGTCTCCAAGGTGACCGTCCTGCAGATCCTGCTGACGCCCGTCACCATGGCGCTGACGCTGGGCTACCTGATCTTCAGCCGGCTGGAACTCACCCCCGCCGGGATCCTGCTCGCCGTCGGCTGGCTGCTGCTCGGCCGGGGCATCCGCTCCTACTCGCACCTGCGCCGCCACCCGGAGGAGATCCTGCTGCTGCCCCTGTACGCGCTCGTCGTCATCTTCGTGGCCCTGCCCGTCAAGGCCTACGCCATCGCCACCATGAACAAGCAGGGCTGGCTGACCCGCTCGGCGGACAGCACCGGCGGCGAGGGGCAGTCGGCCGCCACCCTGACCGAGCCGATCGGTGCGCCCGTGGACGCCGTCGCGCCCGCCCCCGCCCCAGCCGCCGCCGCAGCCACCGCCCTGCCCGTCCCCGCGAAGGGGGCCTGACGTGCCCAGGACCACCCGACGCATCGTCGCCGGCGCCCTCGCCACCGGCACCGCCGTGCTGCTGGCCGGCGCCGCCCCCGCGGCCGCGGCCGACGAACCCGCCCCGCTGCCGCGCACCCTCACCTTCACCGGCGACGAGGCCGAGCGGCTCTCCGCCCTCGTCGCCGCCGAGGACCGCCGTGCCACCGAGATCCGCACCGTGACGGCGCTCGCCCGCTGGCAGGGCGACGACTGGAAGACCCCGTACCGGATGAGCACCGGCGAGGGCTTCACCCTCGTGCTCACCCCCCGCTCGGAGCCCTACACGATCACCGACCTGCTGCAGCTGGCGCCGCAGACGTTCGTGCAGATGTCCGACGGTTCCTTCCTGCTCAGCGAGCACGTCGCCGTGGTCCCCGGTGCCACCCTGCGCCTGGAGCGGCCCGGTGGGCTCACCCTGCGGCTGGCCAGCAGCGCACGCGGTTTCGCCTCCATCGTCGGTCTCGGCGGCGACGTCCAGCTCGACGGCGAGGAGAGTGCTCCCGTGGTGGTCGAGAGCTGGGACGTGGACGCCGGAGAGCCCGACACCGACCAGACCGACGGTCGCGCCTACGTGCGGTGCATCGGCGGCAGCTTCTCCTCCGAGCACGCTCGGCTGTCCGACCTCGGCTTCTGGAGCGGGCGCACCGGCGGCCTGTCGCTGACCGGTACCGACCGCCCCAACACGGGGGCGATCGAGCGCACCGGCTCCGGTGGTGACGTCCAGGCCGACTCGGTGCTCAACGGGCTGACGATGCAGCCCGCCGGCCCGCTGCAGCCCGGGCAGACCAACCCCAACCTGGGCTACACCGTGCCGGCGTACGACTACGTCTCCTTCGACATCTCCCACACGACGATCCAGGGCAACGCCTACGGGTTGTTCGTGACCAGCGCCAACGGCATCCGGGTCTCCGACAGCACCGTCACCGGCAGTTCCATCGACGGCATCGTGCTGCACCGCAACGTGCGCAACGGCATCGTCGAGACGACGACCGCCACCGGCAACGCCGGTGACGGCATCAGCCTGGACCGGGCCACCAGCGCGGTGAACGTCAACGGTGTCACCGCCAGCGGCAACGAGGGCAACGGCATCAGCGTCAACGGCCGGCCGCTCGCCGAGGGGCCCAGCGCGACCGGGGCCTCGACGAGCCCCTACGGCAGGAACTCCGTCACCGGCAGCACCTTCGACGGCAACGGCCACTACGGCATCGAGGTGCTGGGCGGGTTCGACATCGGGATCCAGAACAACCGGTTGTCCGGCAACGACATGGGCATCGTCGTGCAGGGCCCCGCCCAACGGGTCTCGGTGACCGGCAACGACGTGTCGCGCTCCGTGCGGCACGGCATCGCCTTCACCGACGGTGTCACCGACGCCACGGCGACGGGCAACGTCGTGGACGGTGCGGCGACCGGCGTGTACGTGCGCGCCTCCACCGCACGGATCCGCGGGAACACCGTCCAGGGGGCCACCGGCCACGGCGTCTCCCTGGTGGGCGACGTCGAGGGCAGCGAGGTCTCCCTGAACGTGCTCGCCGGCGCCGGTGCGAGCGCGCTGGACACCACGCGCTCCACGGGGACCTTCACCGAGCGCGACAACGCGCTCGACGGCTGGGACGACACCAGCCCGTGGTGGTTCTGGTTCAAGAAGCTGCTGCAGCCCATGACGGCCCTGTGGGTGATCATCCTGGTGCTCATCGGTGCCTCCGCGGTCCGCGGCCGAGGGCGGGACCGGGCGGTCGCCCACCCGTACGCCCACCAGATGGCGCACCAGGGGCACCTCCCGGTCCCGGCGCCGCCCAGCGCGCCGCAGCGGGTCATCGACCTGCGCGACGGCCGGCCGAGCACCCGGAGCGGCGCGTGAGCCGGCGCCGGGGCGGCCCGGGCACGGGCGGGCTGACCTTCCGGCAGGGCCTGGTGGCGGGCGGCGCCTCGATGCTCGTGCTGGTGCTGCTCGTGCTCGGCCTCACCGGGAACCGGTCCGGTTCCGAACCCGCGGTCCCGGCGGGCGCGGTCCGCACCGCCGGCCCGGCGGCGCCGGCCACCGCCGCGCCGCAGCCGAGCGATCCCGCGGCCGCTGCCGGCACGTCACCGGCCGGGCAGCAGGACGACGAGGACGGCGACGAGGAGGAACAGGTGGACCAGCAGGACGCGGCCGGCGGCTCGGGGGTGGGTTCCGCGGCTCCCGTCAGCGGTGCGCCGCGCGCCGACCGCCTGCCGTCCTCCGACCGGGTCTCCTGCCCGGTGGCGACCCGCACGGTCGCGACCGCCGCGGAACTGACCGCGGCCCTGGCCGCAGCAGCACCCGGCGACGTGATCGAGCTCGCCGACGGCACGTACAGCGGCGCGTTCACCGCCACGACGTCCGGGAACGCAGGCGCCCCCATCTGGCTGTGCGGCGGCCGCGAGGCCGTCCTGGACGCCGGTGGTCCCAAGGAGGGCTACGGCTTCCACCTCGCCGGTGCGCAGCACTGGCGCCTCGTCGGGTTCACCGTCCGCAACGCCCAGAAGGGCGTGGTCGCCGACGGGACCAGCGGTTCGGTGCTGCAGGACCTGCTCGTGGAGGACATCGGCGACGAGGCGATCCACCTGCGTTCCGGCAGTACCGGCAACGCCGTCCTGGACTGCACCGTCAGCCGCACCGGCCTGCGCAAGGAGAAGTTCGGCGAGGGCGTCTACGTCGGTTCCGCCGAGAGCAACTGGGACCAGTACGGCGAGGGCGGCGGCCCCGACCGCAGCGACTACAACCTCGTCGCCCGCAACGACATCTCCGGCACCACCTCCGAGTCCGTCGACATCAAGGAGGGCACCACCGGCGGGGCCCTCGTCGGCAACACCTTCGACGGCACGGGGATGTCCGCCGCCGACTCGTGGGTGGACGTCAAGGGCAACGACTGGCTGATCCGCGGGAACACCGGGCGCAACACCCCCGGCGACGGGATCCAGACCCACCGGATCCTCGACGGCTGGGGGACCGGCAACGTCTTCGACGCCAACGTCCTGGACGTGGCTGCGCCGGGGGTCGCCATCTCCATCCACAAACCCAAGGTGACCGACAACCGGATCCCGTGCACCAACCGCGACTCCAGCGGCCGGCCCGTCACCACGTCACCCGCCTGCTCGGGCTGACACCCGCAGCACCCCGTCCACCGCGATCGACAGGAGCGCACCATGTCCGCCACACCCTCGAGCACCACCCCCTCGGCCGCCACCGGCGCGGCCGCCCCGCGCCTCACCGTCATCGGCACCGGTTACCTCGGCGCCACCCACGCCATCTGCATGGCCGTCCTCGGCTTCGAGGTCGTCGGCGTCGACGTCGACCCCGCGAAGGTCGAGCGCCTGGCCGCCGGCGAGGTCCCCTTCTTCGAGCCCGGCCTGCCCGAGATGCTGCGCAAGGCCCTGGACAGCGGCCGGCTGAGCTTCACCACCGACTTCGCGCGGGCCGCCGAGTTCGGCGACGTGCACTTCGTCTGCGTCGGCACCCCGCAGCAGCGCGGCAGCGACGCCGCCGACCTCACCCACGTCCGCTCGGCGGTCACCGAGCTGGCGCGGCACCTGCACCGCAAGGCGCTGGTGGTCGGCAAGTCCACCGTCCCGGTCGGCACCGCCGCGGAACTGACCCGGCTCGTCCAGGAGGTCGCACCGGCCGGTGCCGAGGTCGAGCTGGCCTGGAACCCGGAGTTCCTGCGCGAGGGGTTCGCCGTCGAGGACACCACCAACCCCGACCGCCTGGTGTTCGGCGTCTCCTCCGCGTGGGCCGAGCAGCAGCTGCGCGCCGCGTTCGCGCCGGTCGTGGAGGAGCACGGAACGCCCGTGCTCGTCGTGGACCTGCCCACCGCCGAGCTGGTCAAGGTGGCCGCCAACTCCTTCCTCGCCACCAAGATCTCCTACATCAACGCCATGGCCGAGGTCTGCGAGCGCACCGGGGCGGACGTCGCGGCGCTCGCGCAGGCCCTCTCGCACGACTCGCGCATCGGTGGGCGCTTCCTCAAGCCGGGCCTGGGCTTCGGCGGCGGCTGCCTGCCCAAGGACATCCGCGCCTTCAAGCACCGCGCCGAGGAGCTCGGCGTCGGGCAGGCGGTCGCCTTCCTCGCTGAGGTCGACGCCATCAACAAGCGCCGCCGCGAGCGCACCGTCGACCTGGTCCGCGAGGTCGCCGGCGGCGACCTGCGCGGGGTGCGCGTGGCCGCCTGGGGCGCCGCGTTCAAGCCGGACAGCGACGACATCCGCGACGCCCCCGCCCTGGACGTGGCGGTCCTGCTGCAGGAGGCCGGGGCGGACGTGACGGTCCACGACCCCGAGGCGATGGGCAACGCCCGCCGCTCGTACCCGCAGCTGAGCTACGCGGAGTCCGCCCTCGACGCGGCCCGCGACGCCGACGTGGTGGTCCTGCTCACCGAGTGGCGGCAGTTCCGCGCCGTGGACCCCGAGGTCCTGGGCGCGACGGTGGCCCACCGCCGCGTGGTGGACGCCCGCCACGCCCTGGACCGCGACGCCTGGCGCGCCGCGGGCTGGGACTACCGCGCGCTCGGCCGGCCGTGAGGCGCCCCGTCGCCGTCGCCGGTGCGGCGGCGGCCCTGCTGGTGGCGCTGACGGGTTGCTCCCTGGGCACCGCGGACGCGGTGCCGGGGGCGGTCCGCGTCCCCACCGGTCCGGCGGTGACACCGCTGCCCATCCCCGAGGTCGAGCCGTCCGGGAGCGCGGCCGCCGTGACGGACCCCTTCCGGCGGGCCGCCGACGGGACCGCCCTGCCGGTGCTGGAGCGGACGCCGGGCGCGGTCTTCGCGGACGTGACGCAGGCCGACCTGTGCGGTCCGCGGTACTCGGCGGGCGTGCGCGGTGAGCGGGCCAGCGACGCCGAGGAGGCGGCCGCCGCCTACGGCGTCGAGGACTCCTCCCCGTACACGACGGACCACCTGGTGCCGATCTCGCTCGGTGGCAGCAACGAGGTGTCCAACCTGTGGCCGCAGCCGAAGGAGGGCGCGTTCGCCGCGGCGGCCAAGGACACCCTCGAGGCCCACCTGCGCGGCCTGGTCTGCCAGGGCGCGGTGCCGCTGGAGACGGCGCGCCAGGCGCTGGTGCAGGACTGGCGCGCCGCGTACGACACGTACACGGCGAGGCCCCTGGCCACGCCGAGCCCGACCGCGGCACCCACCGGGGGAGACGGCGGCGTCGTCAGCGGCGGGGTCTGCGCCACGGACGGGGAGGTGGTGCGCTCCCCGGAGAAGCAGGTGCGCCTCACCTGCCGCCCCGACGCCGAGGGCGTGCTGCGCTGGCAGCGTCGCGCCTGACGGGTGGCGCCCGCGCACGGACCGGCCGGGGAGGCCCCCGGCCGGTCCGCGGCGTTACCATGTCCCCACAGGCGTCGACCCGGCCATCACCGGTGAGCCTCCGGAAGAACGGGTGCCGGCCACGCCGGCGGGCGCCCCACTAGACCCGGACGGGTCCGGCCCGTGACAGCCGGACGACGAGCGGTCGTCGTCGCGCCTCCCGCCCGGGGAGGGGTGCCGACGGCAAGCGGGGTGGTACCGCGGCACCGCCGGCCCCGGCGGGAGTCGTCCCCGCGGCAGCAGCGACGTCGTCGAGGAGCGCACGTGCCCGAGGTCACGGACCAGGCAGCGGACCAGACCACCCAGGCGGACGAGCAGGGCGGCGGTGCCGCCGAGCAGGGCGGTTCCACCCCCCGCTTCCCGGACATCGAGCGAGCCGTCCTGGAGTCCTGGGCGGCCGACGGCACCTTCGCCGCCAGCGTGGAGGCGCGGCGCGGCTCGGCCGCGGGGGAGTTCGTCTTCTACGACGGCCCGCCGTTCGCCAACGGCCTGCCGCACTACGGCCACCTGCTCACCGGGTACGTCAAGGACGTCGTCCCGCGCTACAAGACGATGCGCGGGTACCGGGTGGAGCGCCGCTTCGGGTGGGACACCCACGGCCTGCCCGCCGAGGTGGAGGCCGAGCGCCAGCTCGGCATCACCCACAAGTCCGAGATCGAGACCATGGGCATCGCGACGTTCAACGACGCCTGCCGCACCTCCGTGCTGCGCTACACGCGCGAGTGGGAGGAGTACGTCACCCGGCAGGCGCGCTGGGTGGACTTCGAGCACGACTACAAGACCCTCGACACCGACTACATGGAGTCGGTGATGTGGGCGTTCAAGACCCTGCACGAGAAGGGCCTGGTCTACGAGGGCTTCCGCGTGCTGGCGTACTGCTGGCGCTGCGAGACGCCGCTGTCGAACTCCGAGACCCGCCTGGACGACGTCTACCGCAACCGCCAGGACCCGGCCGTCACCGTCGGGTACCCGCTGCTGGGCTCGGACGCGCACCCGGAGCTGGCCGGCGTGCTCGCCCTGATCTGGACCACCACGCCGTGGACGCTGCCCAGCAATCTGGCGATGGCCGTGAACCCGGAGCTGGACTACGTCGTCGTCGACGGCGCGCCCGGCACCGAGCACGACGGCCGGCGCTTCCTGCTCGCCGAGGCGCGCCTGGGCCACTACGCCCGCGAGCTCGGCGAGGACGTCGCCGGGCGGGTCAGCGCCCGCTACCGCGGCGAGGACCTGCTGGGGGAGCGCTACCGCCCGCCGTTCGGGTACTTCGAGGGCCGCGAGAACGCCCACCAGGTGCTGCCCGCCGACTACGTCACCACCGACTCCGGCACCGGCGTCGTGCACATCGCCCCCGCCTTCGGCGAGGAGGACAAGGCCGTCACCGACGCCGCCGGCATCACGCCCGTGGTGCCGGTGGACGCCCGCGGCCGGTTCACCGCCGAGGTGCCCGACTTCGCCGGTGAGCACGTCTTCGACGCGAACAAGGCGATCGCGCGCGCCCTGAAGGACGGTGTGCCCAGCGGGGCGCTGCTGCTGCGCCAGGAGACCTACGACCACCCGTACCCGCACTGCTGGCGCTGCGGCAACGCGCTGATCTACCGCGCCGTCTCCAGCTGGTTCGTGGCCGTCACGAAGATCCGCGACCGGATGGTCGAGCTGAACCAGGAGATCACCTGGGTGCCCGAGCACGTCAAGGAGGGGTCCTTCGGCAAGTGGCTGGCCGGTGCCCGCGACTGGTCCATCAGCCGCAACCGCTACTGGGGCAGCCCCATCCCCGTCTGGGTCTCCGACGACCCCGCGTACCCGCGCACCGACGTGTACGGCTCGCTGGAGGAGCTGGAGCGCGACTTCGGCGTGCGCCCGGCCGACCTGCACCGCCCGCACGTGGACGAGCTGACCCGCCCCAACCCCGACGACCCCACGGGGAAGTCCACCATGCGCCGGGTGCCGGAGGTCCTGGACTGCTGGTTCGAGTCCGGGTCCATGCCCTTCGCCCAGGTGCACTACCCGTTCGAGAACACCGAGTGGTTCGAGAGCCACTACCCGGGCGACTTCATCGTGGAGTACATCGGGCAGACCCGCGGCTGGTTCTACACCCTGCACGTGCTGGCCACCGCCCTGTTCGACCGCCCCGCGTTCCGCACCTGCGTCTCGCACGGCATCCTGCTGGGCGACGACGGGCGCAAGATGAGCAAGTCGCTGCGCAACTACCCGGACGTCTCCGAGGTCCTGGACCGCGACGGTGCCGACGCCATGCGCTGGTTCCTCATGAGCTCGCCGGTGCTGCGCGGCGGCAACCTCGTCGTCACCGAGCAGGGCATCCGCGACTCGGTGCGCCAGGTGCTGCTGCCGCTGTGGAACACCTTCCAGTTCTTCCAGCTCTACTCCGGCACCTCCAGCCACACGCCGCGCTGGCGCACCGGCTCGACGGACGTCCTCGACCGCTACGTGCTCGCCAAGCTGCACGACACCGTCGTGGCCGTCACCGCCGAGCTGGACGAGTACGACATCGCCGGCGCCTGCGAGAGCGTGCGGCAGTTCCTGGACGTCCTGACGAACTGGTACGTGCGCCGCTCCCGCACCGCGTTCTGGGACGGCGAGTCCGAGCGCGCCCGCGACGCCCTGGACACCCTGCACACCGTGCTGGAGACCACCACCCGGCTGCTCGCCCCGCTGCTGCCCCTGGTCAGCGAGCACGTGTGGCGGGACCTCACCGGCGGGCGCTCGGTGCACCTGACCGACTGGCCCGACCCGCTGGACCTGCCCGCCGACCCCGCGCTCGTGGCCGCGATGGACGCCGCCCGCTCGGCGTGCTCGTCGGCGCTGGCGCTGCGCAAGGCCAACGGCCTGCGGGTGCGGCTGCCGCTGCAGCGCCTGGAGGTCCTCGTCCCCGACCCGGCGGCGCTGGAACCCTTCGCGCAGCTCGTCGCCCAGGAGGTCAACGTCCGCGAGGTCGTCCTCGGGCACGTCGACCGGGCCGTCGAGCACGGCGTGGTCGCCAAGCTGACCGTCAACGCGCGCGCCGCCGGGCCCCGGCTGGGCAAGAACGTCCAGCAGGCCATCAAGGCGTCGAAGTCCGGGGACTGGGAGGAACGCCCCGACGGCACCGTCATCGCCGGGGGCGTCGAGCTGCACCAGGGCGAGTACGAGCTGACCACCACCGTCGAGGGCGGGGACCCCGGCCTGGCCACCGCCGCCCTGGACGCCGGCGGGTTCGTCGTCCTGGCCACCGCGGTCACGCCCGAGCTGGCCGCCGAGGGCATGGCCCGCGACGTCGTCCGCCTCGTGCAGCAGGCCCGCCGCGACGCCGGCCTGCACGTGTCCGACCGCATCCGCCTCACCGTGGCCGCCGACGGCCCCGTGTGGGAGGCCCTGGTCACCCACCAGAACCTCGTCGTCGACGAGACCCTCGCCCAGCAGTTCGGTTCCTCCGGGCAGGCCGACGTGCTGCCCCTGGAGCGGGCCACGCTCGTGGGCTCGGTGGAGGGCCACGAGGTCCGCGTCGCCGTCGAGAAGCTGGAGGAGCGGTGAACCACGAACCCGGCGGGGAGCGCGGGCGCGAGCGCGGCGAGGAGCACGCCCACCTCGAACCCGGCGTCCTCGAGGACGACGTCGCCTTCGGCGGCGACGCGATGCGCCGCGGGCGGGTCCCGCAGGACCACCGGCCACCGGCCACCGGCGCCGAGCGCCGCCGCCGCGAGCAGCGCCACGCCTCCGGCGCGGACGACGACCCCCGCTACGCCGAGGTCGTCGCCTCGATCCTGGAGCGCAACCCCGAGAACCGGATCCACCCCACCCTGGACCGGGTCCGCGAGGCGTGCCGCCTGCTGGGCGACCCGCAGCGGGCGTACCGGGTCGTCCACGTCGCCGGCACCAACGGCAAGACGTCGACGGCGCGCATGGTGGAGCGGCTGGTGCGCGAGCACGACCTGCGCACCGGCCGCTTCACCAGCCCGCACCTGTCGGAGGTCACCGAGCGCATCGCGATCGACGGCGAGCCGATCAGCCGCCCGGCGTTCGTGCGCGCCTACGACGACGTCGAACCCGTCGTGACGATCCTCGACGCCCGCGCCCAGGAGGCGGGCGAGCCGCGGCTGAGCTTCTTCGAGGTCCTCACCCTCATGGCGTTCGCCGCGTTCGCCGACGCCCCCGTCGACGTCGCGGTGATCGAGACCGGTCTGGGCGGCACGTGGGACACCACGAACGTCGTGACCCCCGACGTCACCGTCGTCACCCCCGTGGCGATGGACCACGAGGCGTGGCTGGGCTCCACGCTCGAGGAGATCGCCGCCCAGAAGGCCGGCATCGTCAAGCACGGCGCCACCTTCGTCATGGGCCGGCAGGAGGAGGAGGCCGCGGCGGTGCTGCTGGCCCGCGCCGCCGCCGAGCGCGTCAGCGTGACCCGGGCCGGCGCCGACTTCGGCGTGGAGTCCCGCTCGCTGGCCGTGGGCGGGCAGCTCGTCTCGCTGCGCACCCGCGGAGGCACCTACACCGACGTCCTGCTGCCCCTGCACGGCGCGCACCAGGCCGACAACGCGGCCACCGCCCTCAGCGCCGCCGAAGCGCTGCTGGCCCTGCCGGGGGACGCCCTGCCGCCGGGCCTGGTGGAGACCGCCTTCGCCGACGTCTCCTCCCCGGGCCGGCTGGAGCTGCTGCGCACCTCCCCGGCGATCCTCGTGGACTCCGCCCACAACCCCGCCGGGGCGCGGGCGCTGGCCGAGGCCGTCGCCGAGGCGTTCACCCTCACCCGCCTGGTGGGGGTGCTCGCCGTCGCCGGCGACAAGGACGTCGACGGCCTGCTGACCGCCCTCGAACCCGTCCTGGCCGAGGTCGTCGTCACCCGCTCCTCCTCGCCGCGCTCGCTGGAGCCCTCCGAGCTGGGCGAGATCGCCGAGGACGTCTTCGGCGAGGACCGCGTGCACGTCGTCGAACGCCTGGACGCCGCCCTGACCACGGCCGTGGACCTGGCCGAGTCCGAGGGCGGCCCCGGCGCCGGCGTCCTCGTCGCCGGCTCGGTGGTGCTCGCCGGCGACGCCCGGCTCCTGCTGGGCAGGGGCGGTGCGGTGTGAGGAACCCCAAGCGGGTGCTCGCCGCCAGCACCCTCGTCGCCGAGGCGCTCGTCGTCTTCTTCGCCACCCTGGCCGCCACCGCCCTGCACCGCGAGGAGCAGACCAGCTACCTCGTCGCCGGCGGCGTGGTCGCCCTGCTCTGCGTGCTGTGCGCGGGGATGCTGCGCTCGCGCGCCGGTTACGCCCTCGGCTGGGTCCTGCAGGCGGTCATCGTCGCCTCCGGGTTCGTGGTTCCCGAGGCGTTCCGCTGGACGATGGTCGGCATCGGCGTGGCCTTCGCCGGCATCTGGTGGGGGTGCCTGCACGTCGGCACCCGCGTCGAGCGCGAGCGCGACCTCGTCGCCCGCGGCCTCGCGGAGAGGCCCCCCGAGGGTTCCTGAACCGTGCGCGGGACCCGCTTCCCCGGGTGCGGGGCCGTTGGTCGCCGAGGTGCGGGGCCGTGGTCGCGGGGGTGCGGGCGTCGGCGGGTGCTGCGGCCGGCTCTCCGCCCGCTGCCGGGTGCACCGCCTCGCCGGGGTGGGCCGGGCGGGCTCCGGACGCCGGCCTCCGCACCCGCCGCCTCCC
>NZ_JBJLSE010000053.1:0-27623 GCF_050871845.1 Kineococcus arenarius subsp. arenarius | reverse complement strand
CGAGCACCCGCTCCGCGATCGCGGGCACGGCGGCGGCGGGGTCCTCGCCCAGGGCGGCGCCGGCCTCGCGCCCGCGCTGCGCCACACCGGGTCAACCCCCTCGTCGTGCGCGGCCCCGGGGGCGTCAGGCGTTCAAGCGCGCCCGCACCGCGGTGGACAGCCGCTTGCCGTCGGCGCGGCCGGCGACCTGCGGCTTGAGGCGGGACATGACGGCGCCCATGGCGCCGGTGCCGGTCAGGCCTTCCCCGGAGGCGATGAGGACGGCCTCGTCGACGAGCTCGTTCAGCTCCTCGTCGGTCAGGGGGGTCGGCAGGTACGTCTCGACGACGCCCAGCTCGTCGCGCTCGCGCGCGGCCTGCTCGGTGCGGCCGGCGGCGTCGTACGCCTCGGCGGCTTCGCGGCGCTTCTTCGCCTCGCGCTGCAGCACGGTGATCACCTCGTCGTCGCCGAGGGTGCGCGCGGACTTGCCGGCGACCTCCTCTCCGCGGATCGCGGTCAGGACCATCCGCAGGGTCGCGGAGCGCAGCTCGTCGCGGGCCTTCATGGCGGTGGTCAGGTCGGACTGCAGGGTGTCCTTGAGGGTCTGGCTCACAGCACCGATCCTCCCACCGGCGTCCAGCGGGTTCCCCGCGGCGGGCGGTGCCAGGATGGGCCGATGCCGCAGCACAGCGTTCTGAAGCCCGCCGCCCTCACCGCGGGGGCCCTCGCCCTGTCCGGAGCGGCCGTCGTGGGCTACGCCGCCGGGTACGAGGTGCGGGCCTTCACGCTGCGCCACGCCGTGGTGCCGGTGCTGCCGGTGGGGCGCGCGCCGTTGCGGGTGCTGCACCTGTCGGACCTGCACCTGGTGCCGAGCCAGCGGGCCAAGCGGGAGTGGGTGCGGCGCCTGGCGGACCTGGAGCCGGACCTGGTGGTGACGACGGGCGACAACATGGCCGACATGGAGGCGGTGCCCGCCGTGCTGGACGCGTACGCGGGGCTGCTGGAGCGCCCCGGGGTGTTCGTTCTGGGGTCCAACGACTACTGGGCCCCCGAGCCGCGCAACTGGGCGGCGTACCTGTGGCGCAAGTCGGGCCCCGACGACATGGACGGCACCCGCCTGCCCACGGACGACCTGGTGCGCGGCTTCACCGACGCCGGCTGGCTGGACCTGGACAACGTCCGCACCCGCCTGACGGTGCGGGACGTGGACCTGGAGCTCGTGGGCGTGGACGACCCGCACCTGCGCTACGACCGCTACGAGGACGTCGCCGGGCCCGCCGCGGCCGACGCGGACCTGACGGTCGGGGTCACGCACGCCCCGTACCGGCGGACCCTGGACGCGATGACGTCGGACGGGGCCGGGCTGATCGTCGCCGGGCACACCCACGGCGGGCAGGTGTGCGTGCCCGGCTACGGGGCGCTGGTGGCGAACTGCGACCTGCCGCGCGAGCAGGTCAAGGGCCTGTCGCGCTGGTCGGCGGGCGGGCACGACGCGTGGCTGCACGTGTCGGCGGGCCTGGGCACCTCGCCGTACTCGCCGTTCCGCCTCGCGTGCCGGCCGGAGGCGACGCTGCTGGAGCTCGTGCCGGTGCGCTGAGGCGACCCGCACCTGGGCGGGGGAGCGTGGTGCGGGGCACCCCCGTGCGTCGGGTACTCTTGTCCAGGTTGCTCACGGGGTGTGGCGCAGCTTGGTAGCGCGCTTCGTTCGGGACGAAGAGGCCGCAGGTTCAAATCCTGTCACCCCGACCAGCAAGATCCCAGGTCAGAGGCCCGGCACCGCGTCAGCGGGGCCGGGCCTTCGTCGTGCCCCTCCGCCCCCGTTCCAGCCGCCACCGGCCCCGGTGGCCCCTACGATGTCGGGCGGGCGCAGAGCCCGGTTTCCAGCGAGGAACGGGATGCAGCGGGTGCCGGACGTTTCGCACGTGGACCTGGCCGCCGTCTTCGACGTCCTCCCCACGTCCTACGCGGTGCTGGACACCGACCTGCGGTTCGTGGTGGTCAACCGCGCCTTCCTGGAGACGTCCGGGCGCGCGCGCCACGAGCTCATCGGCCGGCTGGTGTTCGACGTCTTCCCCGACAACCCGGACGACCCGGGGACCCACGGGACGGCGAACCTGGAGGCGTCGCTGCGCCGGGTGCTGCGGACCGGGCGCCCGGACACCATGCCGTTGCAGAAGTACGACGTCGCCGGCCCGGACGGGGTCTTCCGCCCCTGCTGGTGGAGCCCGGTGAACGCCCCGGTGCTGGACGAGGCCGGGCGGGTGGTGCTGCTGCTGCACCGGGCGGAGAACGTCACCGGCTACGTCACCGAGCGGCGGGCGCAGCGCGTCGACTCCGGTGTCGACCTCTACGACCTCCCCGAGGACCGGGACCGGGCCGAGGCGGACCTGTACATGCGAGGGCAGGAGCTGCGCGCGGCCCTGACCACTGAGACCGAGGAGGCGCAGCGGCTGGCCGGCATGGTGCGGGTAGCGCTGCAGTTGAGCGGCGCGCAGAGCGTCGCGGAGCTGACCGACATCGTCATCGGCAGCGGCCTGGGTGTGCTCGGCGCCGGTGGCGGGGCCGTGGCGGTGCGCACCCCGGAGGGGGACGCGCTGGAGCTGACCCTGACCGATTCGCTGGGGGAGCGGGCGCGCCGCACCTTCCGGCGCGTGCCGCTGGACAGCCCGCTGCCGGTCGCCGTGGCCGCCGCCACCGGCGAGGTCGTGGTGCTGCGCGACCGCGAGGCGGCCCTGGAGTCCACCCCGCTGATGGAGGAGGCGGTGACCAGCACCGGCCTGGGCACGTGGGTGTCCCTGCCGCTGCAGGCCGCGGGCCGTTCGGTGGGTGGGCTGACGATCGGCTGGCGCGACCCGCAGGACTTCACCGACCGCGACTTCGAGCTGATGAGCGCCTTCGCCGGGCAGTGCGCTCAGAGCCTGGCCGCGCTGCAGGCCCACGAGCAGGAGCGCCGCGTGGCGGGGGAACAGCGCCGCCTGTCCGAGGCGCTGCAACGCAGCCTGCTGACCGCACCGTTCGAACCGGACCACCTGCAGATCGCCGTGCGCTACCTGCCCGCCGCAGCCGAGGCGCAGATCGGCGGCGACTGGTACGACTGCTTCCTCGCCCCGAGCGGCACCACCACGCTCGTGGTCGGGGACGTCGCCGGGCACGACCGCGACGCCGCGGCCGCCATGGGGCAGGTCCGCAACCTGCTGCGCGGCGTCTCCATCGCCCTCGGCGAGCCGCCCGCGGCCGTGCTGGCCGCGCTGGACCGGGCCATGCACCACCTCGGGGTCGGGGTGATCGCCACCGCCGTCCTGGCCCAGGTGGAGCAGAACCCCGCCGAGGAGGCCGCCGGGCTGCGGACCCTGCGGTGGTCCAACGCCGGGCACCCCCCGCCGGTCCTCATCGCCCCCGACGGCACCGCGCGGCTGCTCCAGGCGCAGCCGGACATGCTGCTCGGGCTGCACCCCGACGCCGAGCGCGCCGACCACGCGACGACCCTGGAGCCGGGCAGCACCGTCGTCCTCTACACCGACGGTCTCGTCGAGCGCCGGGACGCCCCGCTGCAGGACGGGCTGGAGTGGCTGCGCGCCACCCTGGAGCAGTTGCACCACTTGAACGCCGAGGAGTTGTGCGACGCCCTGCTGGCCCGGCTCGACGGTTCCCCCGAGGACGACGTGGCCCTGCTGGTGCTGCGGGCCCACCCCGAGGACGGTCCCCGGCCCGCCGAGGCCGGACCGCAGGTCCTGCCGCCCGCCGCGCCCGGTGCCGCCCCGCCGGCTGTTCAGCCGTAGCGGTGCGGGGCACCTGCGGGTGCCGGGACCGGCACGCACGAGGGGCCCGGTACCGCTCGTGCGGTACCGGGCCCCTCGTTCCGTCGTGGGCGGTGGGTCCTCACCGGACTCCTCGCCCGGTGGGAACCGGCGACCTCAGGCGGGCCGGCGAGTCCCCTCCCCTTCGGGGACGCCCGCGGGGATCGGCAGGCTCTCCACGTCGAGGTTCGGGTTCGTGTCCTGGGTGAGAACGAGTTCGTGCGCCTCCTCGTCGGTGGCCACGCTCGGCATCGACCCGGGCAGCGGGCGCTTCGCGGACTCCTTCATGAACATCACCCCGACGGCGCCGACGACCGAGGTGGTCATGAGGAAGAAGGCGGGGGCGAGGTCGTTGCCGGTGCCCTGCACCAGTGCCTCGATGATCAGCGGCGTGGTGCCGCCGAAGATCGCCACCGCGAAGTTGTAGGAGATCCCCATGCCCCCGTAGCGGCTGGCCGTGGGGAACAGCGCGGGCAGCGCCGACGCCTGGCTGGCCACCCAGCACGCCACGGGCACCGTCAGCAACGAGAGGCCGGCGAGGGTGGTGACGACGCTGCCCAGCCCGATGAGCAGGAACGCCGGGACGGCGAGGACGAGCACCCACCCGGCCCCCAGCCACATCACGCGGCGCCGGCCGATGCGGTCCGACAGGCGCCCGGCCACGGGCAGCAGGAACGCCAGCAGGACGAGCACGGGGATCGTCAGCAGCGTGCCGTTCAGCGGGCCGTAGCCGAGGGAGTCGGTGAGGTAGGTGGGCATGTAGCTGGT
Source organism: Kineococcus arenarius subsp. arenarius (assembly GCF_050871845.1). Taxonomy (NCBI): domain Bacteria; kingdom Bacillati; phylum Actinomycetota; class Actinomycetes; order Kineosporiales; family Kineosporiaceae; genus Kineococcus; species Kineococcus arenarius. The sequence continues at coordinate 23,079 of NZ_JBJLSE010000053.1, read as the reverse complement.
GAGCGCGTACGCGACGCTGTTCGCCGCCGCCACCAGCGCGAAGGCGATCACCATGGGGCGCCAGTGCATGCGGATCAGGTGGAAGGAGTTCCGGGGGCGGCCCTCGGCCTCGGCGCGGGCGGAGGAGGACTCCTCGTGCGCGTCCTGCGTCGCCTGGAAGGCGGGGGACTCCTCGATCTTCAAGCGGAAGTAGATCGCCACCGACCCCAGCAGGCCGCCGAGGAGGAACGGCACCCGCCACGCCCAGTCCAGCATCTGCTGCTCGGTCGTGAGCAGCTGCACGACCGTCACGACGGCGGCGCCCAGCGCGAAACCGAGGTAGCTGCCGAAGTCGAGGATGCTGGCGAAGAAACCGCGCCGGGCGTCGGGGGCGTACTCGCTCACGAAGGTGGTCGCCCCGGCGTACTCCCCGCCGGTGGAGAAGCCCTGCACGAGCTTCAGGACCACCAGCAGCACCGGAGCGAGCGCGCCGATCGCGCCCGGGGTGGGCAGGACGCCGATCAGGAACGTCGCGGTCGCCATGAGGATGAGGGTGGCGGCGAGCACCTTCTGGCGGCCCGCCCTGTCGCCGAGGCGGCCGAAGAACACACCCCCGATCGGGCGGGCGATGTAGGTGGACGCGAAGACGCCGAGGCTGAACAGGACCTGCAGCCCCGAGTCGGCGTCGGGGAGGAACACGCGGCCCATCGTCACGGCGAGGTAGCCGTAGATGCCGATGTCGTACCACTCCATCGTGTTCCCCACGACGGTGCCGCCGACAGCGCGCTTCATCACCGTGGAGTCGACGACCGTGACGTCCTCGACGCGCAGGCGCCTGGTGCGGCGCCGGCCTCCGCGGGCAGGAGCGGCTGTCGGCTCCCCATGTGATCCTTTTTTGCTCACAGGCACTCTTCGACTCGCATTCGTCGGCGGTTCGTGATCGTTCCGGGCAAAATCGGTGAACACCCTAACAAACCGCCGTGGAGATCGCCTGTCGTCGGCGCCGGGGCGCGGGATCAGCGGTGCGCGTCCACCGCCGGCGCCGCCGTCGAGGCGACGATCTCCTGCAGGGCGGCGACGTGGTTCCGGTACGCCCTGGCGCCCTGGCGGGTCATGGACAGCCACACGCGGCGGGAGTCGCTGCCGCGGCGTTCCTGCTTCACGTACCCGGCGTCGACGAGGGCGGCGACCTGCTTGCTGAGGGCCGACGGGCTGAGGTCGAGGTGCTCCTTGACCACCGACAGTTCCAGTGTGGTGCCGGCGACGAGCATCGCGCAGATGCGCAGGCGGTGCGCCGGGTGGATGACCGGGTCGAGCTCCGCGCTCACTGCGGGCGCCCGGTGGACCTGCGGTGCACCACGCCGGCGACGAGGTAGGCGGCGGTGGCGGCGGCCGCGAGGACGACGACGGGCCACGCCCGCTCGGTGAGGTCCGCGGCGACGAGGGCGGCGAGGACGCAGGCGCCCGCGGCCGCGACGGCGGCGAGGAACCCGCGGCTCGTGGGGACGGTCCACGGGGCCCCCATCCGGTACCCGGCCGCGACGTTGACCCCGATGATCGTGGAGGCGACGGCGAGGAAGGCGGTCGTGCGGTTCTCCTCGAGCAGGAACGTGAGCGCCATCACGCCCAGCAGGGCGGCGTTCACGGGGTAGATCCAGGTGGGCCAGGGCGTGTCCCGCACGGCCCGCTGCGCGCTCTCGATGTCCGCCAGCGCCTCGCGGGCCTCGGCGGGGCTCGGCGTACCTCCGGTGCTTTCCATGGTGGAAACGTACCTGATGTTTTCCGTCGTGGCAACTGTTCACCGGGTGGAAACCGAACGGCCCGGGGGGTGGAACCCCCGCCGCCGGGTCAGGCGGCGGCGCCGGGCCGCCCGAAGAGGAACCCCTGCCCCATCGGGCAGCCGTGGCTGGCGAGCCAGGCCGCCTGCTCGGGGGTCTCCACGCCCTCGGCGATGACCTCCAGGCCCATGCCGCCGCCGAGCTGGATCAGGCCCTCGACGAGGGCCTCGACCCGTGGGCTGGCCGGCAGGTCGGCGATGAAGGACCGGTCGATCTTCAGGCCCTGCAGGGTGCGCTTGTGCAGGGAGGAGATGCTGGACTGCCCCGTGCCGAAGTCGTCCAGGGAGAGCGTGACGCCCAGGTCCACGAGGCGGCGCGCGCAGGTGAGCGTCGTCTCGGAGGCCTGCAGCACCGAGGACTCGGTGATCTCCAGGCAGAGGCGGTCGGCGGGCAGCCCCGCGTCGTCCAGGGCGCGGCGCACCTGGTCGGGGAAGTCGGCGCGAGCCAGCTGCCGCGCGGAGACGTTCACGGCGACGGTGACCGGGTCCTCCCAGCGCGCGGCGTCGCGGCAGGCGCGGCGCAGCACCCACAGCCCCAGGGCCGTGATGAGGCGACCGCGCTCGGCCAGGGGCAGGAACACGTCCGGCAGGAGCAGCCTGTGCACCGGGTGGGCCCAGCGCACCAGCGCCTCCCGCTTGCGCAGCAGGCCCGAGGTCAGGGACACGACCGGCTGGTAGTGCAGCAGCAGCTCGTCCCTCTCCAGGGCCGCGCGCAGCTCGCCCTCCAGGGCGACGTGGTCGGTGGCCGGGCCGCCGCCGACGGACTCGACGCGGGCGCGCCCGGAGTGCTTGGCCCGGTACATGGAGGCGTCGGCCTGCTGCAGCAGGACCTCGGCGCTGGGGCCGTCGCCCAGGGCCAGGCCGAGGCTGACGGTGACCTGCAGCTCGTGCTCGTCGATGAGGTACGGCTCCTGCAGCACCTGCCGGACGCGATCGGCGAACCGGTGGAGCTGCTCGGCGCCGGTGACGTCCTCGCAGACCACGACGAACTCGTCGCCGCCGAGGCGGACGGCGGTGTCCTCGTCGCGCACCGTGTGCTGCAGGCGGCGCGCGACCTGGCGCAGCAGCTCGTCGCCGGTGTCGTGCCCGAGGGTGTCGTTGACCTGCTTGAACAGGTCCAGGTCGCAGAAGAGGACCCCGACGCGGGTGCCCTCGCGCTGGGCGCGCGCCAGGGCGTGGGTGAGGCGGTCGGTCAGCAGCAGCCGGTTCGGCAGCCCGGTCAGCGTGTCCGTCACGGCCAGCGTGGCGAGCTGCTCGCGGGCCCGCTTCTGCTCGGTGACGTCCTGCACCTGCACGATGAAGTGCTCCGGAGCACCGCGGGTGTCGCGGACCACCACCATGGTGCGCCGCGTCCACACCCGGGTGCCGTCGGCGCGCACGTAGCGCTTCTCGGCCACGTCGCGGTCGAGCTCGCCGACGAGGATGCGGCGGTAGGTGGCCTCGTCCGCGGCCCGGTCCTCCTCGGCCGTCACCGCCCGGAAGTCCGTCTCCAGCACCTCCTCGACGCTGCGGCCCAGCAGGTCGGCCATCGCCTGGTTCGCCTCCAGCCACCGCCCGGTGGAGTCGGCGATCACCATGCCGATGCCCGCCCAGCGCATCGCCACCTCGAAGCGGCGCACCGCCCGGTCCCGCTCCTCCTCGGCGAGCGCCTGCGCCGAGACGTCGCGCAGGATCGCCACCAGCTGCACCGGCTGCCCGTGCTCGTCGCGCACGGCGCTGACGGAGGCGTCGACGTGGACGAGGTGCCCCTCGGGGTGGACGAACAGCCTGCGCGCCCTGCTGGAGGACCCCGAGCGCAGCAGGTCGGCCCGGTCCGCCTCGGCGCGGGGCCGGTCGTCGGGGTGCAGCAGGTCCAGCAGGGACGTGCCCACCAGGTCCTGGGGGTGCCGGCCCAGCACCGCGCGGGCCGAGGGGGAGACCCAGCCGATCACCGACTCCGGGCTCAGCAGGGTGACCACGTCGGCGGCCTGCTCCGCCAGCGTCCGGTACAGCCGGGTGGCGTCGGCCAGCCGCAGCTGGACGGCCCGCTCGCCGCCCACCTCGCCCACCGTGGCGAGGACCGCGTGCGGCGCGTCCCCGTCGGCGCCGAGCAGCGGTTCGCAGCGCACTTCCAGCCAGGTGCGCTCACCCACCCCGTCCGGCGTGCGGCGGTGCACCCCCAGGACCACCCGCACCGGCCGGCGGGTGGTCAGGGCCCGGGCGGCGGGCAGGTCCCGCGGCGGCACGGGGCGCCCCTGCTCGTCCACGCACGCCCAGCGCGGGTCGTCCAGGGCGCGGGCCCGCAGCTGCTCCAGGTCCAGGCCGAGGACCCGCTGGGCCGTGGCGTCGGCCGCCACGACCCCGCCGGCGGCGTCGTGCAGCACCACCCCGGCCCGCTCGCCCGGGTGCAGCAGGTGGTGCCGCTGGGCGAACCCCAGCAGGTCGTCCTCCGGCCCGGGGGCTCCGGCGCGCACTACACCCCCGCGCCGGGGGCGGCGCGCGGCCGCGGCGGGTGCCGGGCCACGGCGGTCGCGCTCACTCGGAGCCTGGGACCCACCACGGTCCCAGGGTCCCCGAAACCCCGGCACCCCCGGTGGCGCACGGCTCGACGGGGAAGTCGAGCGGCCCGCCGTCGCGGGTGAACGTGGTGCAGGTGACCTCGACGGTGTCCCAGTCCACCAGGTACCCCCGGAGGTGCTCACCGTTCCAGACGAACGCGGAGTCGCTCACCCACGCGCTGCAGAGGAAGGCCTCGAGCCCGACCGCGTTGCGTTGCAACGTGCTGTCTTCGACGACGACGTTTCCGTCGGTGCTGCAGGAGACCCCGGCGCCGCCGCCGCGCACGGTGCTGTCGCGCAGGACCATCCCGTCCTCCCCGACCTCGAAGGAGAAGAAGCCCGTGCCGTTGCCCTCCGCGGTGGAGTCCTCGACGAGGAGCCTGCCGTAGCTGACGACGTAGCCGCCGACGCCGTTGCCGACGAGCCAGGTGTCGCGCACCCGCACGTCGCCGTCCTGGCGGACCTCCACGCCGAAACCGTTGGCCTCCAGGCGCACCTGCCTCACCACCGCGCGGGCGGGCCCCTGCGGCTCCTCCCCGTAGGGGTCGGTGGGCTCGGTGCCGGCGCGCACGCCGCTCTCCCAGCCGCTGATCGTCCCGTTGCGGACCGTGACGTCCTCCGCGCGCACCAGCACCCCCGCCCCGGACGAGGTGTCGGGGCCGACGAGGGCGTGGCCGTTGAGGTTCAGCTCGATGCCGTCGGCGGCCAGCACGACCCCGTCCCCGTCGGGGCAGACCACGTCCGCGGCCAGCCGCACGCTGGTGGTGAGGACGGCGCCGCACTCGACGGTGGTGGCGCGCGGCGGTGCGGCCGCAGCGGGCGCGGCGAGCAGCCCGGTGACGAGCGCGGCGCAGGCCGTGGTGAGGCAGGCGGTGGTGAGGGTGGTGCGGCGGTGCATGGGACCTCCCCGGGCCGGTCGCCGATCTTTCACGCACAGTAGCTTCTCAGTGACTAGCCAGGAAGGTGCCCGTTCCGGCGGGTCCCCTCGCCGGGGCGGGGCGCCTACAGGGCGTCGAACGTGCCCGTGACACGGGTGCCGGGGGACGTGTCGCCGCCGGGCGGCTGGTGGCAGGGCCGCAGCGGGACGCCCAGCGGTCCGCCGTCGGCGGTGAAGGTGGTGCACCGGAACGCGACGACGTCCCACTCGATGAGCGAGGCCGCGACGTGCCGGCCGTTCCAGGTGAACGCGGAGTCCGCGACCCGCACGCTGCACTGGGAGGCGTCCACGCCGATGGCGTTGCGCTGCAGGGTGGTCCGCTCCAGGTACGCCTGACCGCCCTGGCCGCAGTTCACGCCGGCGCCCCGGCTGCGCCGCACGGCGGTGTCGCGCAGCACCAGCCCGTCGGCGTCCACCTCGAAGGAGTGGAAACCGCCGCCGTTGCGGTCGGCGGTGGAACCCTCCACGAGCAGGTCGCCGCCGGTGGCGGCGGACCCGGCGAGCCCGTTGCCGGTGAACCAGGTGTCCTGCACGACGAGGCCGCCGTCCCGTCGCGCGGCGACCCCGACGCCGTTGCCCTCCAGGCGCGCCTGGCGGACCACCGCGCCGGCGGGTTCCCGCTGCGGTTCGTCGTAGCCCGTCCCGGCGACGACGCCCTCGCCCCAGCCGGCGACGCGGCCGTTGCGGACGACACTCAGCGTAGCGCTGTCACCACGTTCCGACGAGGTCTGCGGGGAGCGCGAACGGAACGGGTGCCCCCGCTCAGATCGAGCGGGTCTCCCCGGCGCGGTCGCGGTAGGCGGCCCGCACGTCCCCGGCCGAGGCGGCGCGCACGCGCTCGGCGAGGTCGTGCACCTGCTCGACGTCCGCGTCCACCATCGACTCCGGGACCTCCGCCAGGATCAGCCGCACCTGCCGCTCGACCTCGGCGCGCTGCTCCTGCGTGCGGGCGGCGGTGGCCACGTCGCGCAGCATGCGCAGCAGGGCGGCGAGCACGGTGGGTTCGTGCTCGCCGTAGCGGCGCACCTGCCCGCACACCAGGTCCAGGTAGTAGCGCAGGTCCCGGTCGGGCACGACGGCCCGCGCGGCGCCGTGCTCGTCCTCGTGCACGGTGGGGCCCAGCTGCTTGCCGGTCAGGCGCACCAGCAGGTCGCTCGTGTGCCCGATGCAGTGCGCGGCCGTGACCGGGTCGTTGATGCCGGGGGAGAGGGCCTTGACGGCGATGTCGGTGAGCTGGCGGAAGCCGAAGGCGGAGTCCTGCTCGATGGTGCGCTCGTAGCCGAGGGCCACCGCGTCGCGCACCCGCTCGGCCAGTTCCGCCCGGTCCTGCTCGTCCAGCCCGGGCGTCCACGCGGTGGCCAGGGGGGAACCGGTGACGACGTGGTCGCCGGGGCGCACGTCGATCCACACCACGGCGTCGTGCTCGCGCGCGGCGTCCACGAGGGCCTCGACGTCTATCAGGCGCACGAACCCGCTGCGGGTGGCGGGGATGCCGGTGCCCGCGGCCCAGTCCGCGTCCAGGTCGTCCGGGGTGCGGCGCTGGGGGTCGTCCAGGGAGGGGTAGAACGCGTCGATCGCCGTCAGGGCCTCGTCGTGGACGGTCAGCATCATCGTGTCCACCCGCAGCAGGCGCGTGAGGTGGTGGATGAAACCCAGCACCGCCGCCATCGAGGCGATGCCCAGGGCGAACGCCACGAACAGCGCCGCCGCCGGCGGGGGCTGGTCCGGGCGCATCCCGCGCAGCACCGTCAGGGAGAACACGAACGTGGCGACCAGCACCGCCAGCACGGCCTTCGTCCACGGGTCGCGCATGAAGTCGCGCAGGAGGCGCGGGGAGAACTGCTGCGAGGCCAGCTGCAGGGCCACGACGGTGAGGGAGAACGTCATCGAGATGACGCTGATGGAGGCGCCCGCGATGGCCTGCAGCATCGTGGAGGCGCCGTCCGTGCCGCCCGGCCACGCCAAGCGCGAGAGCAGTGAGGACTCCCGCGGGCGCAGTTGCGCCAGGACCAGCGCCGCGGCCAGTGACACCGCGCCGGCCACCGCCGGCCACAACCACACCTTGGCCCCGGAGCGCTCGACGTGCCGGGTGCTCTTGCGTTCAGCCATGCCTGCTGCGTACCCCCCTGCGCGGTGGGTTCAGCACTTCGCCTGCTGCTTGGGCACATCGCACCACACCCGTGTGCACCCCGGCAGCCGACGCCAGCCCCACTGCCGGCTCAGCCCGTTCAGCAGCACGACCCCGTCGTCCGCCACGTCGACGACCGCCGGTCCGGCCAGGTCGACGAGGACGGTCAGCTGGTCGGGGTGCTCGCGCACCGCCACGGTGAGCGCCCGGTCCGCGCGCCCACCGGCGGCCAGCAACTCCGCCGCTGCCTGCACGAGGTCGTCAGCGCCCTCCTCCTGCATGCCGCTCTGCTGGGCGTACAGGCCGATGAAGCGCCGAGCCTGGGCGAAGGAGTCGGCACCGGGCACCAGGCTGAGGTGCACCTCGTCCGTGACGTGCGGGTCCAGGCTCACGGTCGATCCTCCTCCCTGCTCTCGGCCGGTGCGGGCCGTGCCGTCCTCGCGGTGCCCCGGTTCACCGGGCCCACCGGGAACGGAGGGCCAGCAGCGCCTCGCCCGGGCGCACGAACCGTTCGGCGACGCTCGTGAAGAGGTCGCGCCGGACCAGGTGGCCGACGTGATCGCCGTGCACCTGCCCGGGACCCGCGGTGGGAGCGTCCAGGATGTCCTCCCCGTTGTCCGGGCGACCACTGGTCTGCAGCCGGCGGCCCAGCAGGCTCAAGGCGAGGTCGGTCATCGCCGGGCTGAACTTCTCCCCGAGCAGGAACCCGAGCGAGGCGCCCCCGACGGCGACCTGGCGGCGCGGGTGCCGGGCCATCCGCACGATCACGTCGGCGACGAGTTCGGGGGCGTAGACCGGCGGCGGCGGCTTGGTGAGGTTCGCGGTGTGGTTGCGCGAGTGCTCCCAGAACGGGGTTCCGATCCCCGCGGGCAGGATGGTGCTCACCGACACCGGCGTGCCCTCCTGCGCCAGTTCCATGCGCAGCGCGTCGTAGAACGAGCGGACGGCGAACTTCGACGCGGTGTAAGGGGCGTGCATCGGCAGGGACCGGACACCCTCGACCGAGGCCATCCCCACCAGGACGCCTCCACCGGCCCGCTCCAGAGCGGGCACCGCCACCTTGGCCGCGGCGACGTGACCGAGGAAGTTGACCTCCGTGACGCGCCGGAAGTCCTCCAGCGGGGTCTGCGCGATCGTCCCGTAGACGCTGACCCCGGCCATCGTCACCCAGGTGTCGATGCGTCCGTAGGTGCTCTCGGCCGCGGCCACCAGGGCCTGCAGGTCCTCGGGCCGGGTGATGTCCGCCGTCACGGCCACCGCCTTCCCGCCCGCACCCGTGATCTCGTCGACCAGGGTCTGCAGCGCCTGCGTCCCACGGGAAGCGCAGACGACAGCTGCTCCCCGGCGGGCGAACGCCAGCGCGGTCGCGCGGCCGATGCCGCTGGACGCGCCGAGCACGACGACGACCTGGTCCTCGATGGGCTTGGTCATGGAGTGTCCTCACTCGCGGTGGTTCCGGGGGGAGCGGAGGCGCCGGCCGCGAACGGGGCCGGGCGGCGGGGACGAGGGCGGGAAGCACCTCGTCCGCCCGTCGGCGCAGTGGTCGCAGCGCTCACGCCGTGCGCGGAGCAGCCGTGGACTCGACCGCGTGAACACGGCTCGACGCTCCTCGGCGATCGGTGCGCCGGAGGCCTGGCCGCGTTCTGCGAGCATTCCACCACCGAGCGGGTGGGCTGGCAACCGGGTGGGCAGCGGGCCGCATACCGGCCCGTGGACCGGGTAGTACGCCCGGGTACGGCGGTGCACGTGCAGGCCGCCGGGACCCCGCACCGTCCGCGGTCGGGGAGGACGTGCACGACGGGTGCGAGGCGAGGGGACGAGATGCCTGGGACGTGGTTGCTGGGACGCGCCGCGCAGGACGCAGCGGGCGAGGGGCGCGCGCAGACGCCGACCGGTGAGCGGACGGCACGGGCGGTGCTGGTGGCCGTGGAGGCCCCGGGGGAACAGGCGGGACCGGGTCCGTCCCTGGACGAGCTCGAGCGCCTCGCCGACACCGACGGGGTCGTCGTGGCGGAGCGGCTCGTGCAGTCGCGCGCTCACCCCGACCCCGCCACCTACCTCGGCTCCGGCAAGGTGCAGGAGCTGGCCGAGGTCGTGCAGCGCACCGGGGCGGACCTGGTCATCGCCGACGACGAGCTGAGCCCGGGTCAGGTGCGCAACCTCGAGGAGCGCACCGGGGTGCGGGTCGTGGACCGCACCGCGCTCATCCTGGACATCTTCGCCGGGCACGCGCACAGCAGCGAGGGCCGCACGCAGGTGGAGCTGGCGCAGATCGCCTACCAGCTGCCCCGCCTGCGCGGCCGGGGTCAGGAGATGTCGCGCGTGGGTGGTGGCCGGGTGGCCGGCGGCGCGGGCATGGGCGTGCGCGGTCCCGGTGAGACCCGGCTGGAGAGCGAGCGGCGGCGCCTGCGCCGGCGCGCGGCGAACCTGCGCAAGCAGACCCAGCAGATCGCCCGGCGCAGGCAGCGCACCCGCGCCCGCCGCTCCCGCAACGAGGTCCCGTCCGTGGCCATCACCGGTTACACCAACGCCGGCAAGTCCGCCCTGCTCAACCGCCTCACCGGCAGCGACGTGCTCGTCCAGGGCGTCCTCTTCGCCACGCTGGACCCCACGGTCCGCCGGGTCGGCGACGGCGGTTCCACCTACACCCTCACCGACACCGTCGGCTTCGTCCGCAACCTGCCCCACCAGCTCGTCGACGCCTTCCGCTCCACGCTGGAGGAGGTCGTGGAGGCCGACCTCGCCCTGCACGTCGTCGACGCCGCCGCACCCGACGCCATGGCCCAGGTCACGACCGTGCGGGGCGTCCTGTCCGAGGTGGGTGCCGCGCAGGTTCCGGAACTGCTGGTGCTGAACAAGGTCGACGTCGCCCCCCAGGAGTGGGTGCAGGCCCTGCAGCGCGCCTACCCCGATGCCGTGGCCGTCTCCGCCGTCACCGGTCAGGGCGTTCCGGAGCTGCGCGAGGCCATCGCGTCCAGGCTGCGCGACCTGGAGGGCCGGCTCCGCGCCGGCGGTTGACGCGGGTACCGACGGGGTGCGGTCGCAGGTCGGCGATCGCACCCCGCCCGGGGTCAGCCCTGCTCCGGTTCCCGCGACGGCGGCACCAGCCGTGCGGGACCGGCGGGTTTCCGGGTCGCGTTCGCCACGGCGATCTCGTACAGACCGAGCCCGGCGGTCGCCCACCGCCCCGCGACCGGTTCCCCGCGCAGCAGGGTGGCGGCCGCGAGGACGAGCTGCACCCCCGTGCCCGCATCGATGTTCAGGTGCACCGGCAGGGGGATCTTCCGCACCACGCCGCGCTCGTAGTCGGTGAGCAGGCTGTAGGCGGTGGCGCTGAACCCGACGGTGGCCAGGAGGGCGCGCGTGCGCGGCCCCCACCCCAGCACCTGCGGCAGGGTCGTGCACACCGCGGAGGTGGCGTAGTCCAGGAGCCCGTGGGTCCGCGTCGAGATCGGCTGCCGCGGGGCCAGCGGATCGCGGTGAGCGGCGTCGGCGGGCACGACCACCCCGTCCGCGGCCGCGTCGAGCCCACCGGTGGTGAAGGCGTGGACGAGGCGGGCGGCGATGTGCGGCGCGGAGTAGTGCACGTTGTGCGCCGCGCCCTCCACCACGACCAGCCGCCCGTCCGGCAGCATCCCCGCCACCCGCTCCGCCCACCCCTGCGACAGGGTCTGGTCGTGACGGCCGCGCACCACCAGGACGGGTGCCTGCACCAGCGGGAGGCGGTCCTCGATCGGGTCGTCCACCGTGTGCGCGAGCTGGGCGAACACCCGGAAACCCCGGGCGGAGGCGTAGTCGGCCTGGTAGACGGAGTTCAGCGACGGCGCCTCGAACAGCATGTTGCGCAGCACCCGCGCGTACTGCTTCACGGGCGAGCGGTAGGCGGGATCGGGGGTGGGGCCCTCCAGCACGAGGCGCTCCACCCGTTCGGGGAACCGGGCGGCGACCTCCAGGGCGACCTGCACGCCGACGGAGTTCCCGAACAGGACCGCCCGGTCCACACCGACGGCGTCCATCCACGCCAGCAGGTGCTCGGTCTGCTCGTGCACCCGCGGGCCCGCCGGCCGGTTCGCCCCGGCGGGCGGAGGGGTGCGGCCGAAACCCGGCAGGTCGGGGGCCAGCACGCGGTGCCCGAGGGCCGCCAGCCGCCGGCCCAGCGGAACGAAGTAGCGGCTGGACAGGCCCAGGCCGTGGACCAGCACGATCGGGGTGCGCGGTTCGGTCCCGGTACCGCCCTCCCAGGTGCGGGTGTGCACCTCGACACCCAGGGCCGGTACCGGCGTCCGCACGCGCCGGGGCTCGGGCCCTCGGCCGGTCTCCCCGCCGGTGGACGGTGCGGGCGTGGTCGCGCTGCTCGATCTCATGGTTTCCTCTGCTCGGGACGTGCTGTGGAACGTGGTCGTCAGAGCGCCGACGACTGCGCGGGCACCTCGCACCAGACCTGCAGCGCCTCGGGCGTGCGGCGCCGGCCCCAGTCCCGGCTGAGGCCGGACAGGGGCAGGCGCATGCGGTCACCGTCACCGGAGGTTCCAGCACCGGAGTCGAACATCAGGTTCTGACCTCTCTGCGCGGTGCTGTGAACACCGCCCGCAACTCGCGGGCGACGCCGGCTGCGTCCCCCGCACCGGGGGCGATGTCCAGGACCGGTTCCAAGCCGAAGAAGCGCACCAGGGCAGCCGGGCGCGGGCGCAGCCCCACCACCCGCAGCGACCCGCCGCCGACGCGGGTGGCCGCCGAGAGCTCCACCAGCACCCCCAGGGCCGCGCAGTCCAGGAACGTCACACCGGACAGGTCCAGTTCCACGACCCGCGCGCCCCGGGTGAAGGGGTGCACCAGACGGCGGATCGTCTCCACGTTGGAGGCGTCCAGCTCGCCGGCGAAGCTGAGGGCCCCCGGATCCGAGGACTGGACGATCATCGAGCGACTCATGACCACCTCGCAGGTGCGTTGCATGAGTGGCCGTGTCTTGACCGACGGCAACGCTACGGCGGCCCAGCCGCACCAGCAACCCTCGCCCCTGCGGAGCCCGCGCCCCGGCTCGTGCAGGGGGGAGTGGAGCCGGGGGTCTACCATCGGGGGTACTGCGCCGCCGTCGCAGCACCCCCGCCGAGCGGGCGGGGGCACTGCGACGGTCCGGGTTGTACCCCAGCTCTCGCAGGAGCCCGTTCCCGCGCCCGCGGGGGCGGGAGCCGTCGCGAAGCCCGGGTGCCGCCCGGTCTCCGTTCCCCGAGCGGAGGAAACCGCCGTGCCCACCCCGTCCAGCACCCCCACCCCGCCCAGCACCCCGGACGCTTCCGGCGCCCCAGGCCCTCCCGGCACCTCTGAGCGCGGCATCACCCTGGGCGCCGCCGGCACCCTGGAGGCCGACAGCGCCCCCGGAACCGACAGCACCGGCGGGACCGAGAGCACCGGCGGAAGCGGCGGCATCCTGCACCCCGCCCGAGGCCACGATCGAGCCGCAGCAGGCCTTCGCCGAGCTGGGTGCCCTCGTGGTTGGTGAAACCCCCTGGGAGAGGTCCTCAAGCGCGTGGCCGAGCTGGCCACCGCCTGCGTGCCCGGCGCCGAGGAGGTTTCGGTGACCTTGCTCGAGGGCGACAAGGGCCGCAGCGCCGCCTTCACCGGCGCGCTGGCCGCCTCCTTGGACGAGCGGCAGTACGCCGCCGGTTTCGGCCCGTGCATCGACGCGGCGCAGTCCGGGCAGGTCATCCGCATCGACGACACCGCCGCGGAGGAGACCTACCCGGACTTCGCCCCGATCGCCGCGCGGCAGGGGGTGCGCAGCACCGTCTCGGTGGGCATGCCGATGCCGCAGCGCATCGTGGGCGGGCTGAACGTGTACCGCTTCGACGACGGCGTCCTGGACGCCGAGGCGGTGGAGCTGCTGCAGATCTTCGCCGGGTACGCGGCCATCGCGCTGGCGAACCACTCCCTGTACGCCTCGGCGGTGGCGTTGAGCACCAACCTGCAGATCGCGTTGCAGTCGCGGGCGGTGATCGAGCAGGCCAAGGGCGTGCTGGTCGCGAGCTTGCACTGCACCCCGGAGGAGGCGTTCCAGCACGTGGTGCGCCGCTCGCAGCACGCCAACCGCAAGCTGCGTGCGATCGCCACCGAGATCGTCGAGCGCGCCGCCCGGGCCTGAGCCGCAGCACGCACCGGGGATCAGTCCAGCGGGCCCTCCCAGGGGCGGGGTTCCCCGCCGCGCAACTGCCGGTCGAACTCGTCGAGGACCCAGGCGGACAGCTCCGCCACGTCGGGCGGCGCCCCCGTGGTGAGCAGTTCCGCGGCACGGCCCAGGCGGTCCAGTTCCGCCATGCGGGTGCGCCAGCGCCGCACCTGCTCCAGGTGCCCGGGGCGCCGCTCGTACTCCAGGTCCACGCACTCCAGCCCGGCGGCCAGCGCGGCGACCTTGCGCGTCTCCGCGGCGTTGAGGTGGCCGCCGTACTCCGCTTCGAGCATCGCCGTGACCTCGTCGGCCAGGCCCGCCGCGCCCGGGTCCGCCGAGGCGTGCGCCAGGTCCAGCAGCCGTAGTTCGCGCAGCACGGCCTCGCGGTGCTCGCGCAGGCGCACCCCGCGGCGCAGCGGGTAGCGCAGCAGGCGCACGGGTGGCTGCCCGGCGTCCGGGGGTGGCCGGGACGGTCCCCGCCCGGTGGGGTCGGGGCTGGTGGGGGCGGCCCCCGTGAGCTCGTCGTCCGCGAACTCGGCCAGGACCGAGGCCCACTCCGCGGCCCACTCCGCGGCCGCCGGGGGCCCGGCGCCGGGTCCCGCCGCGGCGTCCGCGGGCGCCGGGGAGGGGCTCAGCTCGCACCAGACGGTCTTGCCGTCGTCGTGCGGGTCGCTGCCGCGCGCGACGGTGAGGGCCGTGATGAGGGGCAGCCCGCGGCCGGTGGCGGCGGTGAGGCTGTGCGGCACCCACTGGGGCGTGACGGGGGAGGTGTCGACGACCTCCACGCGCACGGCGGCGGCGGTGACGTGCACGGTGAGCAGGACGGTGCCGCCGGCGTGCAGCACCGCGTTGGTGACGAGCTCGCTGGCGCAGACCTCGGCGTCGGCGACGACCTCGTCGGGCACCTGCCCGGTCAGTGCGCGGCGGACGTGGCGGCGGGCGCGGGCGGCGCTGCCGGCCTCCGCGGGCAGCGGCAGGGTGCGGTCGTCGTCCAGCACGTGCGCCCCCCTTCCGCGGTCCCCGACGCACTCTAGAGGGCAATGACACAACGTCCATACCTGGTGACCGAGAGTGGGTGCAGGGGTGATCGTGCCGCCGGGCGACGCCGGCACCACCCTGGAGGGGTGATCGACCGCCTGCCCTCGCCCACCGCCCCTCCCCTGGAGGGCACGGTGATGATGCACCAGCACTGGGACGACATCGCGTTCCTGCACTGGGCCGTGGAGCCCGCACGCGTCGCCCCGCACCTGCCGCCCGGTGCGCGCCCCGACGTGCTGGACGGGCGCACCTACGTGGGGCTGCTGCCGTTCACGCTGCGCGGCGCCGCCCCGGGCGCCCTGCCCGCGGTGCCGCACCTGGGCACCTTCCTGGAGACGAACGTGCGGTTCTACTCCGTCGACGACGCCGGCCGGCGCGGCGTCGTGTTCGCCAGCCTGGACGCCTCCCGGCTGGCGGTGGTCCTCGGCGCCCGGGCGGTGTTTGCCCTGCCGTACCGGTGGTCGCTCATGCGCCACGCCGTGCGGGTGCGCGGCGGCGCCCGCGAACTGCTGTGGACGTGCCGCACCCGTTCCGGCGCCACCAGCCGCGTCGCGGTGCGCGAGGGTGCACCGCTGGGCGCACCCGACGACGTGGCCACGTTCGTCAGCGCCCGCTACGGCCTGCACGTCGCCCGCGGCGGCCGCACCCGCTGGATCGCCAACGAGCACGAGCCGTGGCCGCTGCGCGGCGCGGAACTGCTCGAGCTGGACGACGGGCTGCTGGGCGCCGCCGGGTTCGGGGACCTCGCCGGCCGGTCCCCCGACCACGTCGCGTTCGCCCGGCGGGTCACCACCCGGTTCGCGCTGCCGCGGGAACTCGCTCGCACCGCGCCCCGTTGAACCCGGGGACACCCGCCGTCGAGAACAGGAGAGGACCGCCGCCGCCGTGCGCGACGACGATCGTTCCGAAGACCCCCCGAGTACCCGCCCCGTCACCGCGCGACCCGCGCGCCCCCGCACCGCCGAGGGGGTGCACGGACGGTGACGGACGTGCTCACCCTCCTGCTGGGCGTGCTGGTGGTCGTGCTCATCACCGTGGCCACCGCCTACTTCGTGGCCCAGGAGTTCGCCTACATGTCGGTGGACCGCTCCGGTCTGGGCGCGCGCGCCGAGGCCGGCGACGCCGGCGCGCGGCGCGCCCTGGCGGTCACCCGGCGCACCTCGTTCATGCTCTCCGGCGCGCAGCTGGGCATCACCGTCACCGGCCTGCTCGTCGGGTACGTCGCCGAACCGCTCATCGGCGAGTCGCTGGGCGCGCTGCTGGGCGGGGTGGGCGTCCCCACCGCCGTCAGCGTCGGTGTCGGCGCGGTGTTCGCGCTGCTGCTGTCCACGTTCGTGCAGATGCTCTTCGGCGAGCTGTTCCCGAAGAACTACGCCATCGCCCGGCCCGAGCCGGTCGCCACGTGGCTGTCGCGTTCCACCCTCGTGTACCTCAAGGCCTTCGGCTGGCTGATCTGGGTGTTCGACCAGGCGTCCAACCTGCTGCTCCGCTCGCTGCGCATCGAGCCGGTGCACGACGTCGAGCACGCCGCCACCGCGCGCGACCTCGAGCACATCGTCGAGGAGTCCCGCGAGAGCGGCGACCTGCCGGACGACCTGGCCGTGATGCTCGACCGGATCCTCGACTTCCCCCGGCGCGACGTCGAGCACGCGATGATCCCCCGCGCGCGCGTCGACACCGTCACCGACACCGACGACCTCGGGCTGCTGCGGGCGCTCATGGCGGTCGGCCACTCCCGTTACCCGGTGCTGGCCGCCGGGTCCGGCGACGTCGTCGGCGTCGTGCACCTGGCCGACCTGCTGAGCACGACCGAGCCGGACACCGCGCCCGTCACCGCCATCGCGCGCCCGCCGCTGGTCGTGTCCACCCTGACGGCCCTGCCGGACGTGCTGCGCGAGCTGACGCGGACGAGGAACCAGCTCGCCTGCGTCGTCGACGAGTACGGCGGCTTCGCCGGTGTCGTCACCGTCGAGGACCTCGCCGAGGAGCTCGTCGGGGAGATCACCGACGAGCACGACGAGGCGCGCCCCGAGTACGGGCCCGTGCCCGGCGACGGCGTGTGGGAGATGGCCGGCGAAGTGCACGTCGACGAGGTCGAGCGCTCCCTCGGCGTGGACCTGCCGCGCGGCGACTACGAGACCGTCGCCGGCCTGGTCATCGCCGCCCACGGCGGACTGCCCCGGCCGGGCACCGCGCTGACCGTCGACCTGCCCGCGGACCCGGCCGACCTCGCCCTCGACGAGGACGCCGAGCCCCGCAAGCTGCACGTGCGCGTCCTCGCCGTCGAGCGGCACGTGCCCTCCCGGGTGCGCCTGGAGCTGCCCGACGCCGCTGCACCCGCTGGACCCGCCCCCGAGCAGGAGAGCCCCGATGAGTGACGACCCGCTGGTCGTCGTCCCCGTGACCGCCGCGATCGTCGCCCTGAGCGCGTTCTTCGTGGCGGTCGAGTTCGCCCTGCTGGCCGCCAAGCGGCACCGCCTGGAGGACGCCGCCGGCACCGCCTCCGGGCGCGCCGCCCTGCGCAGCTCCTCCGAGCTGACGGTCCTGCTGGCCGGCTCGCAGCTGGGCATCACCGCCTGCACCCTCGCCCTGGGCGCGATCAGCAAGCCGGCCGTGCACCACTGGCTGACCCCGCTGTTCGAGACCGCGGGCCTGCCCCTGGTCGCCGCCGACGTCCTGGGGTTCGTCCTCGCCCTGTTCATCGTCACCTTCATCCACCTCGTCGTCGGCGAGATGGCCCCGAAGTCCTGGGCCATCGCCCACCCGGAGCGCTCGGCGCTGCTCCTGGCGATCCCCATGCGCATGTTCATGTGGGTCTTCCGCCCGGTGCTGAAGGCGCTGAACTCCGCCGCGAACGCGCTGGTGCGCCGGGCCGGCGCCGAACCGGCCGACGAGGTCGCCGCCGGGCACAGCCCCGACGCGCTGCGCCACCTGCTGGAGCACTCCGCGAACGTCGGCGCCCTGGACGCGCGGTTCTCCGCGCAGCTGTCCGGCGCCCTGGAGCTGGAGCGGATGACGGTGCGCGAACTGCTGCGCCCCGGTTCGCCGCTGGCCTCGGTGCCGCACGGCGCCACCGCCGGGGACGTGCGCGAGGTGACCCGCCGGACCGGGCACCTGCGCGTCCTCGTCGGCGACCCGGAGCGCGTCAGCGGCGTGGTCCACGTCCGCGACACGCTCACCGAACCCGACGAGGCCCTCGCGGACCCCTTCGTGCGGCCGGTGTTCACGCTGCCCGCGGGCACCACCGTGCACGCCGCGCTGACGGCCATGCGCGAGACCCGCAACCACCTCGCCGTCGTCACCGCGGAGGGCGCCGGCGAGGGCACCGGCGGGGGCGCCGTGCTCGGCGTGGTCACCCTGGCCGACGTGCTGCGCCGCCTCCTGCCGGAGCCCGGGGGCGCGGTCGGCGTGGCACGATCGGCCGGGTGAGCGAACCCGAGACCGTCCCCGAGCAGGTCCCCGTCTGGGAGCGCCGGTTCCGCGCCGGCCGGGTCGGGCTGCCGGAGTGGGCCGAGGACGCGCCCGACCGCTGCGTCGTGACGGCCACCGTGCACGGCGTGCTGGAGGTGCACTCCTTCGACGCCGCCACCGGCCGGCTGCGCCGCGCGACCGAGCGCCCGGAGGGCACCTCCAGCGCCACGATCGACCCGGCGGGGGAGTTCGTGTGGTGGTTCGACGACACCGCCGGCGACGAGTTCGGGGTGTGGCGGCGCCAGCCGTTCGGATCCGGGCCCGGCGAGGGCGTCGAGGACCCCCTCGGCCTGCCCGCCGCCTACCCGGCGGGCCTGGCGATCGGCCGCAGCGGCGTCGTCGTCGCGGGCGGCAGCGACGACGAGCACGGCACCCGCGTCCACGTCGTCTCCGGCGGCACCTCGCGGGTGCTGTACGCGCACCGCGAGGACGCCTGGGTGGCCGACCTGTCGCCCGACGAGGAACTGGTGGCGATCTCGCAGTCCGAGCACGGCGACTCGCGCCACCCGGACCTGCGGGTGCTGCGCCTGGCCGACGGCTCGGTGGTGCGCGAACTGTCCGACGGCCCCGGCAAGGGCGTCTCGCCGGTCGCCTTCTCGCCCGTGCCCGGCGACGCTCGCCTGCTGGTGGAGCACGAGCGCGCCGGTCGCGCCGAACTGCTCGTCCTGGACGTCGCCACCGGCGAGGAGACCCCCGTCGTGCTCGGCGTGCCGGGGGAGGTGGCCGGTGCGGAGTGGACCCGCGACGGGCGGGGCCTGGTCGTGCTGGTGGACCACCACGCCCGCACCCTGCTGCACCGCGTGGACCTGACCACCGGCCACGTCGAGGCGATCGGCCCGAGCGGGGGCAGCGTCGGCGCCGCCACCGCCCGCCCGGACGGCGACGTGTGGCTGGTGTGGTCCTCGGCGCAGCGCCCGCCGGCGGTGCGCACCCTGGCCGGGGACGTGCTGCTGCGCGCGCCGGGCGAGCCCGCCCCCGAGTCGGTGCCCGTGGAGGACGTCTGGGTGGACGGCGACGGGGGGCGCGTGCACGCGCTGCTGCGCCGACCGGCCGGCGCCGAGGGGCCGCTGCCGCTGGTGGTGGAGGTCCACGGCGGCCCCACCGCCCACGACACCGACGCCTTTCGCGCCTACCCCTCGACGTGGGTGGACGAGGGTTTCGCCGTCGTGCAGGTGAACTACCGCGGCTCCACCGGGTACGGCTCGGTGTGGCGCGACGCGCTGGAGGCGCGGGTCGGGCACACCGAGCTCGCCGACGTGGCCGCCGTCGCCGACCACCTCGTCGCCACCGGCGTCGCCGACTCGCAGCGGCTGGTGCTGGCCGGTGCCTCCTGGGGCGGGTACCTCACGCTGCTGGGGCTGGGCGCGCAGCCGCAGCGCTGGGCGGTGGGGCTGGCCGCGGTGCCGGTGGCGGACTACGTCGCCGCGTACGAGGACGAGATGGAGGGGCTGAAGGCGTTCGACCGCTCCCTGTTCGGCGGCTCGCCGCAGCAGGTGCCGGGCAAGTACGAGGACGCCTCCCCGATCACGTACGTGGACGCGGTGCGCGCGCCGGTGCTGGTGCTGGCCGGGCAGAACGACCCGCGCTGCCCGATCCGGCAGATCGAGAACTACCTGGCGCGGTTGGAGGCGCTCGGCGTGGTGCACGAGACGTACCGCTACGACGCGGGTCACGGTTCCCTGCTGGACGACGAGCGGGTGCGCCAGATGCGCGTCGAGCTGGACTTCGTCCGCCGCCACCTCCCCTGACCCCGAACCCCCTACCCCCTCCCTGCCGTGATCTTGCACGGTTGAGACCTCAACCGTGCAAGATCACGGCAGGGAGGGGGAGCGCGGGGAGGGGGAGCGCGGGGAGGGGGTCAGGCGAGGAGGGTCAGGTAGAGCAGGCAGGCGTTCAGGGCCACGACCAGGGTGACGGCCACGCCCGCCGCCACCCGCGTGCCGGTGCGGTTGGCGTGCTCGCCCATCAGCGCGCGGTCGCTGGTCAGCCGCACCAGCGGCACCAGCGCGAACGGGATGCCGAAGCTCAGCACCACCTGGCTGACCACGAGCGCGCGCGTCGGATCCACCCCCACCCCCAGGCACACCAGCGCCGGGACGAGCGTGATCGCCCTGCGCGCCAGCAGCGGCACGTCCACGCGCAGCAGCCCCTGCATGATGATCGAGCCGGCGTAGGCGCCCACGGACGTCGAGGCCAGCCCGGAGGCCAGCAGCCCGACCGCGAACAGCAGCGCCGCGCCCGTGCCGAGGTGGTCCAGCACGGCCGCGTGCGCGCCCTCGAGGGTGTCGGTGCCCGCCACGCCCCGCAGCGCGGACGCGGCCAGCAGCAGCATCGAGATGTTCACCACGCCCGCCAGGACGAGCGCGCCGACGACGTCGAGGCGGGTGGCGCGCAGCACGCGGCGCGTGCAGTCGGCGGCGACGTCGCCGTGGTGGTCGCGGGCCATCGCCGAGTGCAGGTAGATCGCGTGCGGCATGACGGTGGCGCCGAGCATGCTCGCGGCCAGCAGCACCGTGTCGGCCCCGGCGAAGCGCGGCACCAGCCCGGCGGCCGCCTCGGCCGCGTCCGGCGGGGCCAGCACGACGCCGGAGACGAACCCGGCGACGACCACGAGCAGCAGGGCCACCACCGCCGCCTCGAACCACCGCACCCCGGCCCGGTTGTGCAGGGCCAGCAGCAGCAGGGACGCCGCGCCGGTGATGACGCCCCCCGCCAGCAGCGGGGTGCCGAAGAGCAGGTGCAGGGCGACGGCGCCGCCGATGACCTCGGCGAGGTCGGTGGCGATCGCCACGAGCTCGGCCTGCCCCCAGTAGGCCAGGCGGGCGGGGGTGCCCAGGCGCTCGCGCAGCAGTTCGGGCAGGGTGCGCCCGGACACGACGCTGAGCTTGGCGGACAGGTACTGCACGAGCACCGCCATGCCGTTGGCGGCGACGAGCACCCACAGCAGCAGGTACCCGTAGCGGGCGCCCGCGGTGAGGTTCGCGGCCACGTTGCCGGGATCGACGTAGGCGACGGCCGCGACGAACGCGGGGCCGAGCAGGCGCAGCAGCCCCGAGCGGGGCGTGCGGGTGTTCTCCTGCTCGGCCGGGCGCTCGTCGGTGGTCACGGGGTGACCGTACCGATGGTTTCGGTGCACCGAAACCTGAGGTCAGAGCTCCTTGCCGAAGCACAGGCACAGCGGGCTGTCCGCCCACTGCCCGAACGGCGGGATCCGTTCGTACCCCAGCGCCGTGTAGAGCGCCACCGCTTCCGGCTGCGCCGTCCCCGTCTCCAGCCGCACCCGCCGCGCGCCGCGCTCGCGGGCCAGGTCCTCGAACGCCCCCACGAGGCGCCGGGCGACGCCGCGCCCGCGGGCCGCCTCCCGCACGAACACCCGCTTCATGTCCACCCCGCCCGCGAACTCCGCCGGGTCGGCGTCGGCCTGCGCGATGCACCCGGCCGGTTCACCGTCCAGCAGCCCCAGCAGGAACCGGGTGCCCGGCGCCAGGTGGTACTCGTCGCGGCTGCCCGTGGGGTAGCGGCGCAGCAGCTCGTCGACCGCCTCGACGAGCAGCGCTTCCAGCCTCTCGTCGCCGCGCTCGGCCGCGACGACCTCCACGGCGCCGCGCCTCGTGCCGGCCCGCTCAGGCACCGGCGTCCTCCCGCTGCTGCGCCACCGCCCGGCGGCGCTGCGCCGGCACCGCGGCCACGGACGGGTCCAGCGGGGCGCGGCCGGTGGCGTCGGCGCGGGCGGCCACCGCCAGGACGCCCAGGCCCACCACGGACAGCCCCGCGGCGACCAGCGCGGTGGAGGCGTAGCCGAAACCGACGTCGATGACCGCCCCGCCGAGGAACGCACCCATCGCGTTGCCGGTGTTGAAGCCCGCCTGCATGGCGGCCGAGGCCATGCTCGCCCCGCCCCCGGCCGCGACGATCCCGCGCGTCTGGATCGAGGAGGACAGCGAGAACGCGACGAACGCGAACGCGAACACCCCGGCCGCGGCCGCCAGCGGCGAGGAGGCGACCGCGAACAGCACCACGTACACCACGACCAGCCCGGACATCCCCATCACCAGGGTGCGCTGCACCGACCAGTCGGCCAGGCGCCCGCCGAGCAGGTTGCCGAAGGTCGCCCCCAGGCCGAAGAGCACCAGCACCCACGACACCGACGACTCCGCCATGCCGGAGACCTCCGTCAGCAGCGGGGAGACGTAGCTCAGGACGGTGAACAGCCCGCCGAACCCGATGACGGTGATGAGCAGCGTCAGCCACACCTGGCCGCGGCGGAAGGCGGACAGCTCGGTGCGCAGCGACCCGGTGCCGGTGCGCACGTCCGGCACCAGCGCGGTGAGCGCCACCAGGGTCGCCACCCCGATCAGCCCGACCAGCCCGTACGTCACGCGCCAGCCGAACTGCTGGCCCACCGACGTGCCCAGCGGCACGCCCACGACGTTCGCCACCGTCAGGCCCGCGAACACCAGGGACATCGCGCGCCCCTCCTTGCCGGCGGGGGCCAGCGCGCGCGCCACGACCGCGGCGGCGCCGAAGAACGCCCCGTGCGCCAGGCCGGTGAGGAACCGCGCGCCCACGAGGGTCGCGAACGTCGGGGCGAGCGCGGTGGCGACGTGCCCGGCGGTGAACAGCACCATGAGGCCGATGAGGACCTGCCGGCGGGGGCGCGAGTGCGTCAGCGCGGTCAGGGTCGGCGCGCCGACGACGACGCCCAGGGCGTAGGAGGTGATGATCCAGCCGGCCAGCGGGATGGACACCCCGAACGCCGCGGCCACCTGGGGCAGCAGGCCCATGGACACGAACTCGGTGGTCCCGATGCCGAAGGCGCCGACGGCCAGGGCGAGGAGGGCGAGGGGCACGGTGGTGCTTCTTCCTGCAGAGCGGTGCGGGTGGGGGTGTCGAGTGCTCCGTCGCCTGGTCGACGCACCGATCATCCCCCACGCGCAGCCCCCCGGCCGCCCGGGGCGCGCGACGGCCCCCGGCGCGGTGCGCGCCGGG
>NZ_JBJLSE010000052.1:0-27795 GCF_050871845.1 Kineococcus arenarius subsp. arenarius | reverse complement strand
GGCGGGGCCCGGAGGGGCCCCGCCCCCACGGGCGGTGCGGTGGTGCTGCCGGGCGCCTCAGGCGGAGGCGGTCTCCTCGGCCAGGACGCGGGTGACCGCCGGGTCCACGGGGATGCCGGGGCCCATCGTGGTGGTCACGGTGGCCTTCTTCAGGTAGCGGCCCTTCGAGGAGGACGGCTTCAGCCGCAGGACCTCGTCCAGGGCCGCGGCGTAGTTCTCGACCAGCTGCATGTCGCTGAAGGACGCCTTGCCGATGACGAAGTGCAGGTTGGCGTGCTTGTCCGTGCGGAACTCGATCTTGCCGCCCTTGATCTCCGTGACGGCCTTCGCGACGTCCATGGTGACCGTGCCGGTCTTCGGGTTCGGCATCAGGCCGCGCGGGCCCAGCACCTTGCCCAGACGGCCGACCTTGCCCATCAGGTCCGGGGTCGCCACCGCGGCGTCGAAGTCGAGGCGGCCCTTGGCCACCTCGTCGATGAGCTCGTCGCCACCGACGATGTCGGCTCCGGCGGCCTCGGCCTGAGCGGCGCGCTCACCCACGGCGAACACGAGGACGCGGGCGGTCTTGCCCGTGCCGTGCGGCAGGTTGACGGTGCCGCGGACCATCTGGTCCGCCTTGCGCGGGTCCACGCCGAGGCGGAAGGCCACCTCGACCGTGGCGTCGTACTTGGTGGTCGACGTCTCGCGGGCCAGCTTCACGGCCTCGGCGGGGGCGTACAGGGTGTCCGCGTCGATCTTCTCGACGGCGGCGCGGTAGGCCTTGCTGCGCTTCACTGCTGCTCCTCTGGATCGGGTGAGGGTCGTGGTCGACGGGCCGCGCGCGGCCCTGCCACTGCGGTGCGACCGGCCCGGTCGGGCCGGCCGCGGCGGGAGGACGTCAGTCCGAGACGGTGATGCCCATCGACCGGGCGGTGCCGGCGATGATGCGGGCCGCCATGTCGACGTCCTTGGCGTTGAGGTCCTGGAGCTTCTGCTCGGCGATCTCGCGCACCTGGGCCTGCGTGAGGTTCGCGACCTTCGTGACGTGCGGCTCGCCGGAGCCCTTGGCGACGCCCGCGGCCTTCTTGATGAGCTCCGCGGCCGGCGGGGTCTTGGTGATGAAGGTGAAGGAACGGTCCTCGTAGACCGTGATCTCCACCGGGATCACGTTGCCGCGCTGGGCCTCGGTCTGCGCGTTGTAGGCCTTGCAGAACTCCATGATGTTCACGCCGTGCTGACCGAGCGCGGGGCCGATCGGCGGGGCGGGCGTGGCCTGGCCCGCCTTGATCTGGAGCTTGATGAGGCCGGCGACCTTCTTCTTGGGGGGCATGCGCGATCCCTTCTCAGGCTGTGGGTGGCCGTATCGGTGCCCGCGGATCGGGCGACGACGGGTTGAGGCCGTCGTCCAGTCTACGCCGTGCGGGCGAGGGGCGTGCACGCGCACGAGCCCCCGGCCGGGAGGGGCCGGGGGCTCGTGCGCGGTGGCGTCAGATCTTGGCGACCTGGTTGAAGTTGAGCTCCACGGGCGTCTCGCGGCCGAAGATGGACACCAGCACGGTGAGCTTCTGCCGGTCCGCGGAGATCTCCGAGATGGTCGCCGGCAGGGTCTCGAAGGGACCCTCCATGACGGTGACCGACTCGCCGACCTCGAAGTCGACCTCGCGCGGAGCGGCCGCGGCGGCGCCGCCGGCAGCGGTGGCGTCGCCGGCCCCGCCGCCCTTCGGCTTCTGCTGCAGGGCGGGCGCGAGCATCGAGAAGACCTCGTCGGTGGACAGCGGGACCGGCTGGTGGGTGTTGCCCACGAAGCCCGTCACGCCCGGGGTGTGCCGCACGGCGCCCCACGACTCGTCGGTCAGGTCCATGCGCACCAGGACGTAGCCGGGGATGCGCACGCGGCGCACGTTCTTGCGCTGGCCGTTCTTGACCTCGACGACCTCCTCCATGGGCACCTCGACCTGGAAGATGTAGTCCTCCATGTTGAGGCTGGTCATGCGGGTCTCGAGGTTGGTCTTCACGCGGTTCTCGTAGCCGGCGTAGCTGTGGATCACGAACCACTCGCCGGGCATGCGCCGCAGCTTCTTGCGGAACTCCTCCGCCTCGTCGACGTCCGCGTCGATGTCGTCGACCTGGCCCACGGGGTCGCCGTCGGCCGGTCCCGCGGCACCGAGGTCGTTCACCTCGTCGCCCTCCGGGGCGCCCGCGGCGTCGGGGAGCGGGACGTCCGGGGTGTCGGCGGCCTGCTCGACGGCAGCCTCCGCGTCGGCCTCGGCGTTCTCCTCGACGTCCTCGGCGTCGTAGCCCGTCAGCGAGGCGTCGGCCTCGGTGCGCTCGGCCTCGTACTCGCCCACCGGCACGGACGACGGCTCGGCCGCGGAGCTGAAGACCTCATCGCTCCCCGAGTCGAACGGCTCGCCGCCCTCCGGGCTGTCGTCGGTGCGCCGCTCGCCGAGCGAGGGACCCCACTGCTCCGACACGGTGCTGACCTGCTTCCTTCGGGATAGGGACTCCGCGCACCGCAGCGGTGCGCCGCCGTCCGTCAGGACCCGAACACCAGCAGGACGAGCTTGCCGATGCCGTAGTCCAGGACGGACACCAAGAGCATCATCACCACGACGAAGACCAGGACGACACCCGTGTAGCTCAGCAGGTCGCGGCGGGTGGGCCAGACGACCTTGCGCAGCTCCTCGACCACCTGGCGCAGGAAGAGCAGGACACCGCCGCGGCGCTTGGCCGCCGCTCGGTCCGCGGCCTTCGTCTCGCTCACGTCGATCTGCTCCCCACCGTCTGCCGGTGCTCCGGTGCTGACTCGCCTGGTGCTGACCCGCTGCGCGCTGATGCGGCGGGCGCGTCCCCGGGGGACGCGGGTGGTGCTCGCAGGGCAGGAGGGACTCGAACCCACAACCGCCGGTTTTGGAGACCGGTGCGCTACCAATTGCGCCACTGCCCTGAGCGGTTCGGCGCACCCCGGGGGCACGCTCCACCACGGCGGGACGAGCCCGCCGCCGAGCACTCTAGGCGAGAACACACCGCGGCGTCGAACCCGCCGCACCGCGACGAGCCCCGGACCCCCGGCGCGGGACGCGGGCGGGCGCCGCGGGCGGGGTGCCAGGATGGGAACCGTGTCCGCTCCGAGCGCCCCCAGCCGCCCCCGAGTGTCCGCCCGCGTCGCCGGCATCGCCGAGTCCGCGACCCTCGCCGTGGACGCGAAGGCGAAGGCGCTGAAGGCCGCCGGCCGCCCCGTCATCGGCTTCGGCGCCGGCGAGCCGGACTTCCCCACGCCGCCGGCGGTCGTCGAGGCCGCCGTCGCCGCCTGCGCCGACCCCGCCAACCACCGCTACACCCCCGCCGGGGGCCTGCCCGCGCTGCGCGAGGCGATCGCCGCCAAGACCCTGCGCGACTCCGGTTACGAGGTGGCCCCCTCGCAGGTCCTGGTCACCAACGGCGGCAAGCAGGCCGTCTACGAGACGTTCGCGGCGCTGCTGGACCCGGGCGACGAGCTGCTGCTGCCCGCCCCCTACTGGACGACCTACCCCGAGGCGGCCCGGCTGGCCGGCGGCGTGCCCGTCGAGGTCTTCGCCGGCATCGAGCAGGGCTACAAGGTCACCGTCGAGCAGCTGGAGGCGGCGCGCACGCCGCGCACCAAGGCCCTGCTGTTCAACTCCCCCTCCAACCCCACCGGCGCCGTCTACTCCCCCGAGGAGGTCCGCGCCATCGGGCTCTGGGCGCTGGAGCACGGCGTGTGGGTCGTCACCGACGAGATCTACGAGCACCTCGTCTACGACGGCGCCAGGGCGGCCTCGATGCCCGTGGAGGTCCCCGAGCTCGCCGACACCTGCGTCGTCCTGAACGGCGTGGCCAAGACGTACGCGATGACCGGCTGGCGGGTGGGCTGGCTGGCCGGGCCCGCCGACGTCGTCAAGGCGGTGGCGAACCTGCAGTCGCACCTGACGTCCAACGTCGCCAACGTCTCCCAGCGCGCCGCGATCGCCGCCCTGAGCGGCGACCTCGGGGCCGTGGCGAGCATGCGCGAGGCCTTCGACCGCCGCCGGCGGCGCATCACCGGCATGCTCTCCGAGATCGAGGGCGTGCGGTGCCCGCTGCCCGAGGGCGCCTTCTACGCCTACCCCTCCGTCGAGGGCCTCATCGGGAAGTCGTTGCGGGGCAACGAGATCACGTCTTCGGCACGCCTGGCCGAGCTCATCCTCACCGAGGCGGAGGTGGCCGTCGTGCCGGGTGAGGCCTTCGGCCCCAGCGGCTACCTGCGCCTGTCGTACGCGCTCGCCGACGCGGACCTGGAGGAGGGCGTCGAGCGGATCCAGCGGCTGCTGGCCGAGGTGGGCTGACCACGGCGTGAGCGCCGCACGGGGACGGGGAGCGGCGAGCCGAGCGCTCAACTCTCCGCACTGGCAGACTCACGGATCGTGATGCGCCCCCTGGAGACGCTGCCGAAGGCGCACCTGCACCTGCACTTCACGGGGTCGATGCGCACGTCCACGCTCCTGGAGCTGGCCGACGCCCACGGGGTGCGCCTGCCGGCGGCCCTGTCGGGGCAGCACATGCTGTCGCTGTCGCCCGACGCGCGCGGCTGGTTCCGCTTCCAGCGCCTCTACGACGCCGCCCGCGCCTGCGTGCGCACCGCCGGGGACATGCGCCGGATCGTGCTGGAGGCCGCCGCCGACGACGCGGCGGAGGGCTCGCGGTGGCTGGAGCTGCAGGTGGACCCGACCTCCTACGCCGTCCACGTCGGCGGGATCACCCCGGCGCTGGAGATCGTCCTGGACGCGGCGCGGGAGGCGACCGCGCTGACGGGCACCGCGGTGGCGGTCGTGGTGGCCGCCAGCCGGACCAGGCACCCCCTGGACGCGCGCACCCTGGCGCGGCTCGCCGCCCGCCACGCCGGGGACGGGCCGGGGGCGGTGGTCGGCTTCGGCCTGTCCAACGACGAGCGCCGGGGCACGACCGCGGACTTCGCCGGCGCGTTCGACATCGCCCGCCGCGCCGGGCTGGCCTCCGTGCCGCACTCCGGCGAGCTGCTGGGGCCGGCGCACGTGCGCGAGGCGCTCGCGACGCTGCACCCGGACCGGCTCGGCCACGGCGTGCGGTGCGCGGAGGACCCCGACCTGCTGCGGCGGGTCGTGGACGCCGGGGTGGCGCTGGAGGTGTGCCCCGCCAGCAACGTCTCGCTGGGCGTGTACGGGGGCCTGGCCGCGGTTCCGCTGCGGCGGCTGCTGGAGGCGGGCGCGACCGTGGCCCTGGGCGCCGACGACCCGCTGCTGTTCGGCCCGCGCCTGGTGGCGCAGTACCGCAGCGCCCGCGAGGACCACGGGCTGGACGACGCCGCGCTGGCCGGGCTGGCGAAGGCGTCGATCACCGCCTCACGGGCACCGGTGGAGACGAAGCGGGCGCTGCACGCGGAGGTGGACGACTGGCTGGCGACCGTCCCGGAGGAGGTGGGAGGGCTGACGGGGAGCGTCACGACATGATTGACTCAATGACTTGAATCAATCAGTCAGGGGGTCGGTGTGTTCGCAGGTCTGGTCGTGCTGGGGCCGCTGCTGGTGAGCCTGGGGCTCGCGGGCGGAGCCGCCGCCCTCGCGGCGCACCGCCGGGTACCGGCCACTTCGCTCCCGTCACCCGTGGCCGACGCCCGCCGCAGGGGTGAGGTGTGGACGGGACTGGCCGCGCTGGCGGGAGGCGGCACCGCCGCCGCCTGCCTGGCGGGCGCCTGGCGCTTCCACGAGGAGCGCCTCGTCGTGGTGCTTCCCCTGGCGGCGGCCACCGCCTACGCGCTCGTGGCCCTGGCGGCGGAGGCGACCTGGCCCCGGCCGGCGACCCGGCTGCGCAGCGCGCGGCTGCTGGTGCGGTCGGTGCGCGACGGCGCGTCCCTGCGCCTGCTGCGCTGCGCCCTCGCGGCCGGTGCGCTGCTCGCCGCGGTGTGCCTGCTCGGCGCCGTCCTCGGCGCCGAGGACGGGCGCTCGGTGGAGTGGTCCTCCCCCGACCGCCTGGCGACCTGGAGCGCGGCCACCTTCCCCGGCGCGGCGCTCACCGCCCCGGTCGCGGCCCTGGGACTGCTCACCGCGGTGGTCACCGCGGCCGTGCTGCACCTCGTCCCGGTCCGCCCGTCGGTCCCGGCGGCCGACGACGCCACGGACGCCGCGTTGCGCCGGGTGGCCGCCCACCGGGTGCTGCGCACCTCCACCGCCGCCGCGACCCTGACGCTGGCGGGCCTGCTGCTGCTCGCCGGCGTCTCGGCCGCCGGGCTCGGCGGCGACTACCAGGTCGCGGTGGACGCCTGGCGCTCGTCGGCGCCGCCGTGGGGGTGGCGGGCGCTGGCGGCGGTGGCCCTGTGGGGCTCACCGGCGCTCGCGCTCGCCGGGCTCGTGGTGCTCTTCTGGCCGGCCGCGGGCCTGCGGCGCGAGCACGCCGCGGCGGGTGCGGCGTGAACGCGCTGCGCGTCCTCGTGGACACCACCTCCCCCGTCCCCGCCTACGAGCAGCTGCGCCGGCAGGTCGCCACGCTCGTCACCACGGGCGCGCTGCGCACCGGGGACCGGCTGCCCGCCGCCCGGGCGCTGGCGGCGGACCTCGGTCTCGCGCTCGGGACGGTGCAGCGCGCCTACCGGGAGCTGGAACTGGCCGGGCTGGTCGCCTCGCGCCGGCGCACCGGCACGGTCGTCACCGCCTCCGCCGCACCCGTGGACGAGGAGGTCCGCTGGGCCGCCGAGGGCTACGTGGAACGAGCGCTGCAGGCCGGGCTCGACCAGGAGGAGGTGCTGGACCTCGTGCGCGACGCGCTGCTCAGAGCGAGCAGCCGACGAGCACCGGCTCGTTGACGATCCGCACGCCGAAGCGGTCGTGGACCCCGGCGGCCACCTCGCGGGCCAGCGCCAGCAGGTCGGCGGCGCGCGCTGTGCCGCGGTTGGTCAGCGCCAGCGCGTGCTTGGTCGACAGCGACGCCGGACCGGGCAGCCCGTGGCCCTTGCCGAAGCCGGCGCGCTCGATGAGCCAGGCGGCGCTCGTCTTCACCAGCGGCTGACCGTCCGCCCCGGTGCCGGCCGGGTAGCGGGGGGCACCCTCGGGCAGCGCAGCGGCCTCGTGCGGCGTCAGCACGGGGTTCGTGAAGAACGAACCGGCGCTCCAGGTGTCGTGGTCGTCCAGGTGGGCCTCGTCCCACACCATGCCCTTGCCCTCGCGCAGCGCGAGCACGGCCTCGCGCACGGCGGCCATCGGCACGCGCTCGCCCACCTCGACACCCAGGCGGCGAGCCAGCTCGGCGTACGCGACCGGTGCGGAGCGGTCGTCCAGCGGGAGCTGGAAGGTGACCTCCAGCACGACGTAGCGGCTCTCGGCGTGCTCGCCGTGCAGCGCCACGCGCTCGGTCTTCAGCCGGGAGGTGCGGTAGCCGAAGCGCAGGTCCGCGGCGGCGAAGGTGCGCTGGCGGCCCGCCACGCGGTCGAAGGTGCGCACGGTGGCGATGGTCTGCGAGACGTCCTGCCCGTAGGCGCCCACGTTCTGCACGGGAGTGGCGCCCACCGTGCCGGGGATGCCGGACAGCGCCTCCAGACCCGACCAGCCGCTCGCCACGGCGCGGGCGACGAGGGCGTCCCAGCGCTCCCCCGCCGCCGCGGTGACCACGGCCCCGCCGCAGGCGTCCTCGGACCCGAGCCGCACGCCGGTGGTGGCCACGCGCACGACGGTGCCGTCGAAGCCGGCGTCCGAGACCAGCAGGTTGGAACCGCCCCCGACGAGCAGCAGCGGCTCGCCCGCGGCGTCGGCCCCGCGCACGGCGGCGACGAGCTCCTCCTCGGTGCGGGCCGTCACGAGCCGGCGGGCGGGACCGCCCACCCGCAGGGAGGTCAGCGGCGCGAGGGGCGCGCCGGTGGCGGGCGGGATGGCCGTGGCGGGGCTGGTCACGAGGCGCTCCCGGGAGCGGTGGAGGTGGCGGGCGGACGGGCGACGCCGGAGAGCACCAGGGCGATCGCGGAGGCGACGGCTGCGGCGAGCAGGGCGTCCAGGATGCCGATCCGCTCGGAGAGCAGGCCGAGCAGGGGCGGGCCGGCGAGGAAGGCGGCGTACCCCACGGAGGAGACCACGCTGACGCGGGCGGCGGCGCCGGCCTCGTCGTCGGCGGCGGCGCTCATGCCGAGCGGGAAGCCGAGGGCCGTGCCCACCCCCCACAGCGCCGCACCGGCCACGGCCAGCGGCACCGAGGGGGCGAGGGAGAACACCAGCACGCCGGCGACGGCCAGGGCCGCGCAGCCGCGCAGCGCCACCACCCGGCCGGTGCGCTCCAGCACGACCGGGCCGAGCAGGCGGCCGAGGGTCATGAAGACGACGAAGGCGGCGAAGCCGGTGACGCCCACCTCGTGGCTGGTGCCGTGGCCGTCGACCATCCCCACGGCCAGCCAGTCGTTGGCGGTGCCCTCCACGAACGCCATGCAGAGCACCATCAGGCCCAGCAGGAGGGTGCGGGGCTCGCGCCAGGCGTCGCGCAGCGCGAGGCCGCGGGGGGCGTGCGCACCGGGCTCGGGGGCGGCGGGCGTCGCGAGGAAGGCCCGCACCCCCAGCAGCGCCCCGGCCAGCGCCAGCACCGCCGCGCCGCCCAGGTGCGCCCAGGTGGGCACCCCGGCGGCCAGCAGCAGCACGCCGAGCCCGGCGGCCAGCACCGTGCCCAGGCTGTACCCGGCGTGGAAGCGGGACATGATCGAGCGGTCCAGGCGGCGCTCGACGGCGGCGCCCTCGACGTTCATCGCCACGTCCCAGGCGGCGGTCCCGGCGCCCTGGGCGACCAGGCCCGCCGCGACGACCGCGGCACTGCCGAGGGCCTCGACCCCCACGGCGACGGTGGACATGCCGGCCGCCACGGCCAGCGCGCCCGCGGCCACGGTGCGCCCCCGCCCGATGCGCATGACGACGGCGCCGGCCAGCGGCATCGCCCCGACCGAGCCGATCGACAGGGCCAGCAGCAGGAAGCCCAGCTGCTGGTCGCTGAGGGCGAGGTCCTCGCGCACCGAGGGGATGCGGGCGATCCAGCTGGCGAAGGCGAAGCCGTTGAGGATGAAGGCCGCGTAGACGGCGGTGCGGGCGCGCAGCGCGGCTCGGTCGCCCGCCGCCGGAGCGGCCAGGCTCATGGCAGGCGGACGACGGCGCGCGCGCGACCCAGCACCTTGGCGCCGGCGCTGGTGACGGTGAGCTCCACGGTGGCCGTGCGGCGCTGCTCGTCGACGGCGGCGACGGTGCCGGCGACCTCGACGGCGGCGGCGCCCTGCGCGGGCACGACGACGGGGGCGGTGAACTTGGTGGCGTACTCGACGACGGCGGCGGGGTCGCCGGCCCAGTCGGCGGCGCTCTGGCCGGCCAGCCCCATGGTGAGCATCCCGTGGGCGATGACGTCGGGCAGCCCGACGGAGCGCGCGACGGTCTCGTCGAGGTGGATCGGGTTGCGGTCGCCGGAGGCCTCGGCGTAGGCGCGCAGGTCCTCGCGGGTCACCTCGTGGCGGACGGCCGGCAGCGCGTCACCGACCTGGACGTCCTCGAAGCGGACGGTGCTCACTGCTCCTCCGGTGCGCGCACGACGAGGGTGGAGACGGCGGTGCACACGGGGGTGCCGTCCGTCAGGCGCAGCTCGGTGCGGGTGGTGACCATGGCGTTGCCGCGCACGACGCGCACGCGGTCCACGTGCAGCTCGGCGGTCAGCTCGTCCCCGGCCACGATCGGCCGGTGGTGCGCGAAGGACTGCTCACCGTGCACGACGCGCGCGTAGTCGATGCCGGCCGCGGGGTCGGTGACGAACTGCGCGTCGGCCCGCTGCGCCAGCGTCACCGCGAAGGTGGGCGGCGCCACGACGCCCGCGTGGCCGAGGGCTCGCGCGGCGGCGTCGTCGTGGTGGGCCGGGTGCGCCGCCCGCACGGCCCGGGCGAAGGCCCGGACCGCGTCGGCGGTCACGACGGTGGATCCGGAGGCGGGGTACACCCGCCCCTGGAAGGACTCGTCGACGGTGACGGACGTCACGTCAGCGGTCGAACCCGGGTCAGCGGGTCTCGCGGTGCGTGGTCTTCTTGCCGCAGCGCGGGCAGAACTTCGCCAGGTCGAGCCGGTCGGGGTCGTTGCGCCGGTTCTTCTTGGTGATGTAGTTCCGCTCCTTGCACTCGGTGCAAGCCATGGTGATCTTGGGGCGGACGTCGGTGGTCTTGGCCACGGCGGGGTGCCTCTTCCTGAACTGGGGTCCTGCGGGCGACTTCAGCGCCGCGATCTCGACCCCCAGGGTACGCGACCGAGCGCCCGGACCACCACGCAGGACGAGCGGCCGCCCCGAGGAGGCGGCCGCTCGTCACGGCGTTGCGGTGTCCGTAGCGGAGGCCGGACTTGAACCGACGACACAGCGATTATGAGCCGCTTGCTCTACCAACTGAGCTACTCCGCCGCGCACCGGCGGGTGGTGACCCGCGGGTGCTGAGAGCCCCGATCGAGGATTGAACTCGAGACCTCTTCCTTACCAAGGAAGTGCTCTACCACTGAGCTATCGGGGCGTGCTCGCCGCTCGCACGACGTGAGGACGAGCCTACACGCCGCGACCCGAGCCCGTTGCCGGGCCCGGGTCGCGCTCGCGACGTGGCGGGTGATGGATTCGAACCAACGAAGGCAATGCCGGCGGATTTACAATCCGCTCCCTTTGGCCGCTCGGGCAACCCGCCAGTGCTCCTGGAGGACCAGGTGCGGGTGAGAGGATAGCAAGGTCTGGCGGCCGGCACGAACCGGCTGCACGCACCGCACCCCGGAGGGAACAGCTCACGTGCCCAGCGAGTCCTCGTTCGACG
Organism: Kineococcus arenarius subsp. arenarius; assembly: GCF_050871845.1. Lineage (NCBI taxonomy): Bacteria > Bacillati > Actinomycetota > Actinomycetes > Kineosporiales > Kineosporiaceae > Kineococcus > Kineococcus arenarius. Next base: position 17,000 of record NZ_JBJLSE010000052.1, on the reverse strand, counting down.
TCGTCAGCAAGGTCGACCGCCAGGAGGTGGACAACGCCCTGAACCAGGCCGCCAAGGAGATCTCCCAGCGCTACGACTTCAAGGGCACCGACGCCTCCGTGCGCTGGAGCGGCGAGTCGATCCTCATGGTCGCCAACTCCGAGGACCGCGTGAACGCCGTGCTCGACGTGCTGCAGACCAAGCTCATCAAGCGCGGGGTCTCGCTCAAGGCGCTGGACACGTCCGAGCCGGCCCCGTCCGGCAAGGAGCACCGCATCACCGCCACCCTCAAGGAGGGCCTGGACCAGGACGTCGCCAAGAAGATCGGCAAGATCGTGCGCGACAGCGGGCTGAAGGGCGTCAAGACCCAGGTGACCGGCGACGAGGTGCGCGTCAGCTCCAAGAGCCGCGACGACCTGCAGGAGGTCATCGCGCTGCTCAAGGGCGCCGACCTCGACGTCGCCCTGCAGTTCGTCAACTACCGGTGAGCCGGGGCCCCGCGCGCCGCGCCGTGCTGGCCGGCGCCGCGGGCCTGGCGCTCACGGCCTGCTCCGACGGTGGGACCACGCCGACGCCCACGCCGACGCCGACGCCGACGAGCAGCAGCGCCGCACCGCCCGCGGCGGCGGACGAGGAGCGGGCGCCCGTCCCCGAGGGGCTGGAGGAGGCCCAGCGCACCGAGCAGCGCTACGGCTCCCACCCCCGGCAGGTCGCCGACCTGTGGCTGCCGCAGGGCGGGCACCGCGACGCGCTCGTCGTCCTCGTCCACGGCGGCGCCTGGGGCGCGGAGGTGGACCGCCGCGACGTCAACCCGCTCGTGGCCGACCTGGTGGGCCGCGGCTGGCCGGTGCTGAACGCCGACTACCGCGGCGTCGGCGACGGCGGGGGGTGGACGAGCACCTTCACCGACCTGGCGAGCGCCGTGGACCAGGGGGCGCGGGTGCTGCGCGAGCTGGACCTGCCCGAGGAGCGCACGCTGGTGCTGGGGCACTCCGCCGGCGGGCACCTGGCGGTGTGGGCCGCCGCCCGGCACCGGCTGCCCGCGGGCGCCCCGGGAGCCGGGCCCCTGCTCGTGCCGGCGTTCGCGGCCTCGGCGTCGGGGGTGCTCAACCCCACCGCCCTGGGCGGGCCGGACGGGGACCCCAACGTGCGCAACGTCTTCGGCGGTGCGCGTGAGCAGGTGGACGGGCACTACGCCGTGGGCGACCCCGCACGCCTGGTCCCGCTGGGGATCCCCCTGCTCGTCGTGCACGGCACGGCGGACGGGACGGTCCCGCACCAGCAGGCCCAGGCCTTCACGGGTGCGGCGAGCGCCGCCGGGGACGACGTGCGCCTGGAACTGCTCGACGGGGTCGGGCACCAGGACCCCCTCGACCCGGACGGGGAGTCGTGGCCGCTGGTGCGCGACTGGCTGGAGGGTGTCCTCTCCTGAGCCCGGTGACCGGGCCCACCCCCGCCCGACCCTCGGCCGGGCGGCCTCAGCGCCGGTAACCGGCCATCGCCTCGAGGCGCGCGATGCGCTCGGCCATCGGTGGGTGGGTGGAGAACAGCCTGCTGACGCCGCCACCGCGGAACGGGTTGGCGATCATCATGTGGCTGCTGTTCACGAGGTCGCGCTCCGGGGGCAGGGGCAGCTGCCGGGTGCCCAGCTCCAGCTTGCGCAGCGCCGACGCCAGCGCCAGCGGGTCGCCGGTCAGGCGTGCGCCGTCCTCGTCGGCGTCGTACTCGCGGGTGCGGGAGATGGCGAGCTGGATGACGCCGGCGGCCAGCGGCGCGACCAGCGACAGCGCCAGCACGGCGAGCGGGTTGGCGCGGTTCTCCCCGTCGCGCCCGCCCGCGCCGAGGAACGCACCGAACTGCGCGAACTGGGCGACCGAGGTGATGACGCCGGCCAGCGCCCCCGCCACCGAGGACGTGAGGATGTCGCGGTTGTAGACGTGCTGCAGCTCGTGGCCGAGCACGCCGCGCAGCTCACGCTCGTCGAGCAGCTGCAGGATGCCCTCGGTGCAGCACACCGCGGCGTTCGCAGGGTTGCGGCCGGTGGCGAAGGCGTTGGGCGCCATGGTGGGTGAGACGTACAGCCGCGGCACCGGCTGGTGGGCCCGCGTGGACAGCTCCCGCACGATGCGGTGCATCGCCGGCTGCTCGGCCTCGGAGACCGGCCGGGCGCGCATGGCGCGGATGGCGAGCTTGTCGGAGTTCCAGTAGCCGTAGGCGGAGGTGGCCACCCCCAGCACGGCGAAGACCAGCAGCAGCACGGGAGCGCGGAACGCCGACGCCAGCAGAGCGCCGAGCAGGAGCAGGAGCGCCCAGATCGCACCGAAGAGGACCGCGGTCTTCAAGCCGTTGTAGTGACGGTGCATGCGGCGCTCTCGTCCTCCCCCAGTCCACGTCCGGCAGGGGGTGAACGCACCGGGCGGGGCGGACGTTCCGCCCCGCCCGGTGCCACCGCGGCGTGCGGGTGCCGTGTCCGCGGGCGGACCGGCGCGGCTCAGGAGCGGCGGCGGCGGACCTCGGCGCTCAGCGCGGGCAGGACCTCGGTGAGGTCCCCGACGATGCCGTAGTCGGCGAACTCGAAGATCGGCGCGTCGGGGTCGCTGTTGACGGCCACGACGGTCGCGGAGGCGGCCATCCCGCCGCGGTGGTGCACCGCGCCGGAGACGCCCGCGCCGACGTACAGGCGTGGGCTGATGGTGACGCCGGTCTGCCCGACCTGCGCCTCGTGCCCGATCCAGCCCTCGTCGGTGGCCACGCGGGTGGCGCCCACCGCCCCGCCGAGCGCGTCCGCGAGCTCCTCCACGGCCGAGAAGTCGCCCTCCACGCCACGACCGCCGACGACGACGACCTCCGCCTCGGCCAGCGCCGGGCGGTCCGAGGTGGGCCGGGGCTCGCGGGAGTGGACGGTGACCGCGCGCGCGGCCGCCGAGGCCTCGACGCGGTGCTCGACCACCTCCGCCGGGGCGGGCCGCGGCAGGGGCGAGGCCTGCACGGAGTTCGGGGCGAGCGCCACCACGCCGAACGGGCCCTCGAGCGCGCAGCGCGTCGTCCAGGTGCCCGCGAGGACGGTCTTGGCGGCCACCAGGCGGCCGTCGGCGTCGCGCTCGAGGCCGCCGGCGCCGGTGACGACACCGGCGCCGGTGCGCACGGCGAGGCGGGCGGCGACCTCCTTGCCCTCGAACGTGGAGGCGACCAGCAGCAGCGGCGCGTCCACCTCGGCGCGCACCGCCTCCAGCGCGTCCACGACGGACGCGGTCAGGCGGTCGTCGGCGCCGTCGACGAGCACGTGGTGCAGCGCGTGCGCGCCGTGCGCGGCGACCTCGGCGCGCGCCCCCTCGCCGGGGGCGGCACCGACCCACACCGCGTGCACCCGAGCCTGCGGCAGCTCGCGCGCCAGGGTCAGCAGCTCCAGGGCGGTGGGGCGCAGCCGCCCGTCGCCGTGGTCGAGCAGGACGAGGACGTTCACGCGAAACCCTTCTGCGCCAGGTAGTCCACGAGGGCCGGCACCGTCTCGGCGCCTCCGGTCACGAGGACCCGGTCGGCGCGCTCGGGGCGCGGGGAGGCCTCGACGATGCGCGTCGCGGAGCCGCCGAGGCCGACGGTGGCGGCCTCGACGCCCAGGTCCGCCAGCGAGAGCACCGCCACCGGCTTCTTGCGCGCGGCGAGGATGCCCTTGAAGTCGGGGAACCGGGCGCGGAACGCCTGGTCCGTCACCGAGAGGACCACCGGCGCAGGGGCGCTGAGCACCTCGACGTCGGTGGAGGTCTCCCGGCGCACCCGCACGGTGCCGCCGTCGAGGGTGATCTCGTCGGCGAGGGTGAGCTGCGGCCACTCCAGCAGCGCGGCCAGGGCGGCGGGCACCAGGGAGGTCAGCCCGTCCAGGCCGGCCATGCCGGCCACGAGCGCGTCGACGGGCCGCTCGGAGTGCAGGTGCCGCACGGCCGCGGCCAGGACCCGGGCGGTGGCGATCGCGTCCGAGCCGGCGACGGCGTCGTCGCGCACGTGCACCGCGCTGGTGGCGCCCATCGCCAGGCCGCGGCGCAGGGCCTCCACGGCCGCGGCGGGCCCGACGGTCAGCACGACGACCTCGTGCGGCTCGGCGCCCTCGGCGACCGGGTGCGCCTCGACCAGGCGCAGCGCGGCCTCCAGGGCGTCCTCGTCGAGCTCGTTGAGGGTGTCGTCCTCACCACCGCGGGCCAGCAGACCGTCCTCGCGGAAGGAGCGCGCCGACTGGATGTCGGGGACGTGCTTGACGCAGACGACGACGCGCACTCACGCCTCCCGGTGGGCGGCGGCCTCGGCCAGCACCTGGCGCGAGTAGCGGATCATGTCCTCGCGGGAGACGACCTTGACGCGCTCGCGCCCGTGGGGGCGGCCCAGCTCCCGCTCGTAGGCGTCCAGGACCTCCCAGTCGTTCCAGGTGAGGACCTCCACGCCCTTGGCGGTCAGGGCGTCGACGACCGCCTGCGGGTCCGGCTCGGCGGCGCGCTCGAAGCCGGCCGCGTCGGAGACCAGGTGGCGGACCGTCTCGGAGGCGTCGGACTTGGTGTGCCCGATCAGGCCCACGGGCCCGCGCTTGATCCAGCCGGTGCAGTACACGCCGGGCAGGTGCTCGCCCTCCGGGCTCAGCACGCGGCCCTCGTGGTTGGAGATGACGCCCTTGAGCTCGTCGAACGGCACGCCCGGCAGCGGGGAGCCGAAGTAGCCGACCGCGCGGTAGACGGCCTGCACGTCCCAGGTGTGGACGTCGCCGGTGCCCTCGACCGTGCCGTCGCCCTTCAGGCGGGTGCGCTCGGTGCGCAGCGCGCTCACGTGGCCGTCGGTGCCGACGATCTCCACCGGCGCGTGCAGGAAGTGCAGGTGGATGCGCCGGGAGGCGGTGCCGTCGCCCTCCTTCAGCGTCCAGTCCGTCAGCGTCTTGACGACCTGCTTGGTCTGGTTCGAGGAGTCGATGGCGGCCATCGAGCCCTCGTCGAACTCGAAGTCCTCCGGGTCGACGATGACGTCGACGTCGGGCACGTGCCCCAGCTCGCGCAGCTCCAGCGAGGAGAACTTCGCCTGCGCCGGGCCGCGGCGGGCGAAGACGTGGACGTCGGTGACCTTCGAGGCCTTCAGGCCCTGGTAGACGTTGTCCGGGATCTCGGTGGGCAGCAGGTCGTCGGCGTGCTTGGCGAGCATGCGGGCCACGTCGAGGGCGACGTTGCCGGCGCCCAGGACGGCCACGCTGGAGGCCTGCAGCGGCCACTCGCGCGGGTAGTCCGGGTGCCCGTCGTACCAGGAGACGAAGTCGGCGGCGCCGTGGCTCTCCGGCAGGTCCACGCCCGGGATCGCCATCGGCGCGTCCTCGATGGAGCCGGTGGAGAACACCACGGCGTCGTAGTGGCGCCGGACCTCCTCCAGGGTGAGGTCGGTGCCGAAGTCCACGTTGGTCAGCAGGCGGATGTCGCCGCGGCCCAGGACCTTCTCCAGCGCGACGACGATCTGCTTGATGCGCGGGTGGTCGGGGGCCACGCCGTAGCGGACCAGGCCGAACGGCGCCGGCAGGCGCTCGATCAGGTCGATGCTCACGCCGTCGAAGCCCGTCGCGGACAGGTCGGCCTTGGAGAGGATGTCCGAGGCGTAGATGCCCGCCGGTCCGGCTCCGACGACGGCCACGCGCAGCGGACGCTGGGTGCTCACTGGGTCTCGGTGTCCTTCGTCTCGACGTCGGCTGGGACTGCTCAGGCAAGCCTAACGGCACCGGGCGGGCGCTCCGGACGGCAGCATGCGCGGTGTGCAGCAGCCCAGTGCGCCCCCCGCCCCGCCCGCCCCCGCCCGCTCCGCGCGCTCCGGAGTGCTCGCCGGGGCGGGCGCCTACGTCGTCTGGGGCCTGTTCCCCTTCTACTTCCACGCCCTGCTGCCCACCGGCGCCCTGGAGCTGCTGGCCCAGCGGGTGGTGTGGTCGCTGGCCCTGTCGGTGCTGCTGCTGACGGGGCTGCGCCGCTGGCCCGCGGTGCTGCGCGTGCTGCGCACCCCCGCCCAGCTGCGGCTGCTGGCCGTGGCCGCCGTCGCCATCGCCGTGAACTGGGGCGTGTACGGGCTGGCCGTGACCACCGGCAACGTCCTGGAGGCGTCGCTGGGCTACTTCGTCAACCCGCTGGTGACGGTGCTGCTGGGCGTGCTCGTGCTGCGCGAACGGCTGCGGCGCGCGCAGTGGGCGGCCGTCGCCGTGGGCGCCGCGGCCGTGGCCGTCATCACCGCCGACCTGGGCCGGCTGCCGTGGATGGCGCTGGTGCTGGCGGCGTCCTTCGCCACCTACGGGCTGCTGAAGAACCGCCTGGCGCGCTCCGGCGGCGGCGTCGACCCGCTGACCGGGCTGACCGTGGAGACCGGCGTGCTCCTGCTGCCCGCCCTGGGGGCGCTGGCGTGGATCGGGGCGCAGGGCCGCTCCACGTTCACCGCCGGCGGCGCCGACCACGTCGTGCTGACGGTGCTGTCCGGGCCCACCACGCTGGCGCCGCTGCTGCTGTTCGCCCTGGCCGCCGGGCGGGTGCCGCTGACCACGATCGGGCTGCTGCAGTACTGCACCCCCGTGCTGCAGTTCCTCGCGGCGCTGGTGCTGGGCGAGTCGATGCCCGCCTCGCGCTGGGTGGGCTTCGCGCTCGTGTGGGCGGCGCTGGCGCTGCTCACCGTCGACGCCGTGCGCGCCCAGCACCGCCGGCGGGTGCCTGCGCCGCGCCGGCACCCCTGAGCCCGCCGCGGCCACCGACGACGTGCACCGGCGCGCCGAGGAGCTCAGCGGGCTGGTCGGCCGCTTCCGCGTCTGAGCAGGACCCGGGCCCGCCCGCCCAGCGCACCGCCCAGCGCCAGGACGAGCCCGGTCGCGGCCACCGCCACGGCGGCCGGGCGCGTCCCGGCCAGGGCCAGCAGCACCGCGGCGGCGCTGCACGTCAGCGCCGCGGCCAGGAGCAGGTGCCCGGGGCGGACGGCGGGCAGGCGTCGGGCGGGACCGGGGGCGCGGTGGCGGGCGGGCACGGGCGCCGATCGTGGCGCAGCGCGCGACCCCGGTGGCCCCGCGCGCGCAGGGACCACCCGTCCGGCCCCGCCCCCGTGACCGCCCGCGAGCGCGCGCACGCGGCAGGACCCGCGACCGGGGCGTGCGCGGGGTCAGCCGACGCGGTCGGCGACCGTGGCCGCGTACGTCTCCAGCGCCCTGCGGGCCGCACCGTCCGGCACGTCGGCCAGGTGCGCCGCGGCGCGCGCGGCCCACTCCCGCGCCGAGGCGCGCGCCGCCGCGGTCACCGGGTGCGCGCGCAGCGCCTCGACGGCCTCGGCCAGCACGGCGTCGTCGGCCAGGCGCCCGGAGTCCAGCAGCGCCACCACGCGCCCCGCGGGGGCGTCGCCGTCGGCGGCGGCCCGGCGCGCCAGCAGCACCGGCAGGGTCGGGACCCCCTCGCGCAGGTCGGTGCCCGGCCGCTTGCCGGAGTCGCCCACGTCGCTGGTCAGGTCGAGGACGTCGTCGGCGAGCTGGAACGCCACCCCCACGTCCTCGCCGTAGCGGACCATGGCCCCCACGACCTCCGGCGCCGCCCCGCCGAACTGCGCGCCGAAGCGGCCCGCGGTGGCGATCAGGGAGGCGGTCTTGTCGCTGAGGACGTCCAGGTAGTGGGCCACCGCGTCCTGGCCGGGGCGCGGGCCCACCGTCTCGTGCAACTGCCCCAGGCACAGCCGCTCGAACGTCTGCGCCTGCACCCGCACCGCCTCCGGGCCCAGGCCCGCCACGACGTTCGAGGCGCGCGCGAAGAGCAGGTCGCCGGTGAGGATGGCCACGTTGTTGCCCCAGACGTGGTGCGCGGCCGGGGCGCCGCGCCGCGTGGGCGCGGAGTCCATGACGTCGTCGTGGTACAGCGAGGCGAGGTGGGTCAGCTCCACCACCACGGCGGCGTCCACCACCTCCGGGCGGCCGGGGTCGCCGAAGTGCGCGCCCAGCAGCGTCAGCATCGGCCGCACCCGCTTGCCGCCGGCCTCGACCAGGTGCCGGGACGCCGCGTCGGCCAGCGGGTCGGCGTTGCCCACGGCCTCGCGCAGGCGCTCCTCGACGACGTCCAGCCCCTCGCGCAGCGCAGCCAGCAGCGCGGGGTCCGCCGTCGGCAGGCCGGTGCTCGTCCTGGTGGTGGTCACGTCGCTCCTCACGCCTCGCTCCTCACGCCCGGTCCCTCACGCGGCGGGAGCCAACCGCTGCAGCGCCACGACGACGCGGTCGGTGGCGTCCTTCGACGCGGGGTCGGCGAGGTTGGCCAGCAGCTTGACGACCAGCTTCATGAGGCCGGGGCGCGGCAGCCCGTAGCGCGTGGCCACGCGCATGACCTCCGGGTGGCCGATGAGGGAGACGAACACGCGCCCCAGCGTGTAGTACCCGCCCAGCTCCGCGCGAACCGCCGCGGGGTAGCCGTGCAGCGCGCGCTCGCGGGCGCGCGCGTCGGGGGCGTCCAGCGCGCCGTCCACGACCTCCGCGGCCAGGCGCGCGGACTGCATCGCGTACGCGATGCCCTCCCCGTTGAACGGGTTGACCATGCCGCCGGCGTCGCCGACGAGCAGCAGGCCGCGCGTGTAGTGCGGGGTGCGGTTGAACGCCATCGGCAGCGCCGCCCCGCGCACCTCCCCCACCTGGTGCTCGGGGTCGAAGCGCCACTCCGGCGGCATCGAGGACAGCCAGCGGCGCAGCAGGTCGCGGTAGTCCACGTCGCCCGAGCCGGCGTCGGCCTTGAGCACGCCGAGGCCGACGTTGCTCGTGCCGTCGCCCACGCCGAACACCCAGCCGTAGCCGGGCAGCAGCTCGTGCGCGCGGGCGCCCGGCTCGCGCAGCTCCAACCAGCTCTCCAGCCAGTCGTCGTCGTGGCGGGGGCTGCGGAAGTAGGTGCGCACCGCCACGCCGAGGGGGCGGTCGTCGCGCCGGTGCAGGCCCATGGACAGCGCGAGCCGGCTGCCCACCCCGTCGGCGGCCACGACCACGGGGGCGCGCAGGACGCGCTCCTCGCCGGCGCGCCGGCCCTTCTCGTCCACCGGGCGCGCGCGCACGCCCACGACGTGGCCGGTGCGCTCGTCCACGACGGGGGCGGTGGCGGAGGTGCGCTCCAGGACGGTGGCGCCGCCGGCGCGGGCGTGCTCGGCCAGGGCCTGGTCGAAGCGGGAGCGGGTGTGCACCAGCCCGTAGGGCGGGAAGTCGCTCAGCTCCGGCCACGGCACCTGCAGCCGCACACCGCCGCCCAGCAGGCGCAGGCCGCGGTTGCGGACCCAGCCGTCCTCGGCGGGCGTGGGCAGGCCCAGCAGCTCCACCTCGCGGCTGGCGCGCGGGGTCAGCCCGTCGCCGCAGACCTTCTCGCGCGGGAACGCGCTCTTCTCCAGCACCAGCACGCGCCGGCCCGCGCGGGCCAGGTACCGGGCCAGCGTGGAACCGGCGGGGCCGGCGCCCACGACGAGGACGTCGGCGTCGTGCGACGCCGCGCCCGCGGTGTGGGCGGCGCGGGGTGCGCCACCGGTCTCGACCGCCACCTGGTCCTCCGTCGTCGTCGCTCGTGAAAATCTTCACGAGCCCTTCGAGTGTAGTTCGCGGGCCTCAGGCCGCCGACCGCACGGCCCGGTGCAGCGCGACGATCCCGGCGGACAGGTCCCGCCACTGCACGCGCTCCCAGCCCGCCGACGCCACCCGCGCCGCGAGCGCCCGCTGGTCGGGCCAGGCCTCGATGGACTCCATGAGGTAGCCGTAGGCCTCGCCGTGCGAGCTCACCAGCTTCGCCACCCGGGGCAGCCCGTGGTGCAGGTAGGCGCCGTACGCGCGGCGCAGCAGCGGGTTCGGCGGGGTGGAGAACTCGCACACCACCAGCCGCCCGCCCGGGCGCACCACCCGCGACATCTCCCGCAGCGCGCCGTCCACGTCCACGACGTTGCGCAGGCCGAAGGAGATCGTCACCGCGTCGAAGGCGCCGTCCGCGAACGGCAGCCGGGTGGCGTCGCCCGCCGTGAACGGCAGGTCCGGCCGGCGCCGCTTGCCGGTGCGCACCATCCCCAGGGAGAAGTCGCACGGCACGACCCGCACGCCCCGGTCGGCGAAGGGCTCGCTGGAGGTGCCGGTGCCGGCCGCGAGGTCCAGGACCCGCTCACCGGGCCGGGCGTCCACCGCCCGCACGACCGCGCGCCGCCAGAGCCGGTCCTGGCCGGCGGAGAGCACGTCGTTGGTGACGTCGTAGCGGCCGGCGACGTCGTCGAACATCGCCGAGACCTGGCGCGGGCGCTTCGTCAGGTCGGCCAGCTCGCGCCCCGGTGTCGTCACGGGACCATCCTCGCAGGCGCCCGTCACGGCCCGCGGGGCGGTGAGGCGGCGGCCTCAGCGGCCGCCGGGCGCCACCAGCGCGGCGGGCGGCGCCAGCAGCCCCGGCACCCGCGCGAGCAGTCCGCGCACCGCCACCCCCGCCACCACGACCAGGACCGTGACCGCCACCGGCAGCAGCAGCCGCACCGGCCGGGGCAGGCCCTCGGGGACCAGCAGCTCCAGCAGCGTGGTGAGCAGCGCGATGATCAGCACGTGCGTCAGGTAGACGGGCAGCGTGGCCCGGCCCAGGGCGCGCAGCGGGGTGCGCGGCCAGCGGCGCACCAGCAGCGCGCACGCCGCCGACGCCCCCAGCACGCCCAGCGCGCCGCGCAGCAGCGGCAGCCCGGGCACCAGGTGCAGGTCCAGCAGGGACACCGCGGCCGCCAGGGCGGTGAACGCGACCAGCAGCGCCGCGGTGCCGCCCACCCCGATCCCCTCCACCAGTCGCGGCAGGACCCGCCGGCCGCGGGCGCCCGCGAGGAAGAAGACGAGGTAGGCGGCCATGTGGTCCCACGCCCAGCTGCCCGTGGCCGTCAGCCCGGCGCTGGTGCTCACCGAGAGCACCGCGGCGGCGGCCAGCTGCGCGGGCGGCGGCACGGGCCGCAGCAGGCGGGTCACCACCGCGAACACGGCCAGCGCGTACAGGTACCAGAGCTCCGTGTGCGGGCGCACCAGCGCGAGCCCGAACTCCGCCGGCCCCGCCGGCTGGCCGGCCTGCACCCACGCCCCGGTCGCGAAGAACGCCGTCGTCAGCACCAGCCACAGCACGAACAGCCACGCGGAGGGCACGACGCGGCGGCGCAGCACCTCCCGCCACGGCCGGGACACCACCGAAGCGGCGAACAGACCGGAGACGGTGAAGAACAGCGGCATGCGCACACCGGTCAGGAGCTTGTTGACGTCGCGCCACAGCGGGCTGCCGTGACCGGCCTCCCCGAGGAAGATCGTGGCGTGGGTCAGCACCACGAGGGCGATGGCCAGCCCCTTCGCGGCATCGGCCCAGGCGATGCGGTGACCGCGCGGTGCGCGCCCGGCCCCGGGACCGCTGACGGCGCCGGTGGTGGTGGTCATCGCGGTCCCCCGGTCGTGGGTCGTGGTGACGCGCCGCCGCGGCGACGGGTGGTCCTGCGTCGATCCTCTGCCGTGACGTGAGGGTAGGCAGGGGCGGCCACGCCCACAACCCCGGCGAGCGGCACCGCTCAGCCCGCGGCGACCGCCGCCCGCACCGCCTCGGCGACCCGGCGGGCCCGCCCGGCGACCTCGCCGCGCGGCACCCGCAGCTCCACCACGCGCAGCCCCTCCGGGCGCGCGGCGATCGCCGCGGCCGCGGCCGCGGGCGTGGCGGGACGCCCGTGCGGCACCCCCCACGCGGCGCACAGCGCGGCCACGTCCACCCCGTGCGGGGTCGCCACGACCCGCTCGAAGGTGCTGCGCGAGACCGAGGAGGCGTGCTCGAGGGTCTCGAAGATGCCGCCGCCGTCGTCGTTGACGAGCACGACCGTCAGGTCCGGGCGCGCCTCCCCCGGCACCGGCAGCAGCGCGTTCGCGTCGTGCAGGAACGCCAGGTCGCCCACCAGCAGGCGCACGCCGCCACCGCGGGCCAGGGCCACCCCGCACGCGGTGGCGAGGGTGCCGTCGATGCCGGCCAGGCCGCGGTTGGACACCGCCGGCACCCCGGCGGGGTGCGCGGCCAGGTCCGCGTCGCGCACCGGGTTGCTGGCGGCCACCACGAACGCCGAGCCGTCCGCCGCGCACGCCGCCACCGCCTCGCGCGCCGCCCACGGGCCGCTGAGCGCACCGGCGGCGGCCTCGCCGTCCAGGAGGGCGTCCACGGCCTCGGCGGCCAGCTTCCCCGCGCGCACCCAGCGGGCGGCGAACTCCAGCTCCCGCTCCCCCGCCGGGCCCGCCACGGCCGCCGCCGGCAGCACCCGCGCGGCGCGGAAGCCCGCGTCCGGCCACGTGCCCGAGGCGCTGACCACGACCAGCTCGACGTCGTCGCGGGCGAGCAGGCGGCTCACCGGCCGCGACAGGGTGGGGTGCCCGAAGACGACGACGCGCTCGGCGGCGTCCAGCGGGCCCTCCCCGTCGGCGGCGCCCAGCAGCAGCCGGTACGGGCCCACCGCCTGCGGGCCCCCGCGCGCGCCGGAGCTGGGCTCGGCCAGCAGCGGCCACCCGGCGTCCTCCGCGAGCGCCCGCGCGGCGGCGCCCACCGCCGCGTCGGGGGCGTCGCCGGCGAGGACGAGGGTGCGCGGGCCGCGCGGCAGCACCACGGGCGCCGGGGCGGGTGCGCGCTCCACCCGCGCCAGGCCGGCGTCCCCGGCCGGGGCGGTGCCCGGCGAGGGGGTCAGCGGGTCGGCGAAGGCGACGTTCACGTGCGCCGGGCCGGCACCGTCCCCGCGCGAGCCGCGGGCCGCCGCGGCCGCCCGCGCCACCACCGAGCGCCACGCCGGCGCCTGGCGCTGCGGGTCGGCGGGCGCGGGGACGTCCGCGGAGAAGCGCACCGACGGCAGGAACAGGCGGGCCTGGGCGTCGGCGGTCTGGCTGGCGCCGGAACCGCGCAGCTCGTGCGGGCGGTCCGCGGACAGCACCAGCAGCGGGACACCGGCGTGGGAGGCCTCCAGCACGGCCGGGTGCAGGTTCGCCACGGCGGTGCCGGACGTGGTCACCACCGCCACCAGGGGGTCCTCGCCGGCGGTCAGGGCGCCGCGCGCCAGGCCCAGGGCCAGGAACCCGGCGCTGCGCTCGTCGACGCGCACGTGCAGCTGCAGCCGGCCGGCGTCGGCGGCGGCAGCGGTCGCGTACGCCAGCGGCGCGCTGCGGGAGCCGGGTGCCAGGACGAGGTGGCGCAGACCGAGGGAGACCAGCGCGTCGACGAGGACGGTCGCGAGCGCGGTCGAGGGGTTCACCCCTCCATTGGACCCCGTGGCGGCCGGTGCCTCGCGCCGAGGGGCGTGTGGGAACCTCCGGGTGTGAGCGAGAGCACCCGGTCCCTGCCGTCCCTGGAGGAGCTGCTGGCGGTGATCCCCGGCGGCGGCCTGGTGGAGCGGATGGGCATCGAGTTCGTCGAGGCCACCCCCGAGCGGCTGGTGGCGACGATGCCGGTGGAGGGCAACACGCAGGTCGCGGGGCTGCTGCACGGCGGCGCCTCCTGCGTGCTGGCCGAGACGCTCGGCTCCATCGGGGCGCTGCTGCACGTGTGGCCCGGTGGTCAGGCGCTGGGCACCGACATCAACGCCACCCACCACCGCTCGGCGTCCTCGGGCCTGGTGACGGGCACGGCGACGGCGATCTCGCTGGGGCGCACGCTGTGCAGCCACGAGGTCGTCGTCACCGACGAGGCGGGCCGGCGGCTGTGCACGGCGCGGATCACGAACCTGGTGCGCCCGGCGCCGCCCGGCTGAGGACCTCGTGGCAGGCCGCCAGCCGCTCGCGCCACCACGCCTCGCGGTCGGCGGGCGCCCGGTGCGCGGCGAGCAGCGCCTCCTCGGCGCGGGCGGGCCCCACGGGCAGGGCGCCGCCGACCGGCAGCAGCGGGTCGCCGGTGACGTCCGCCGCGAGCAGCGCCCCGGTGCCCAGCCCGCACGCGAACGGCAGCTCCGGCAGCGCGGCCGCCAGCGCCGCACCGGCGGCCAGCCCCACGGAGGTGTCCAGGGCGCTGGAGACGACGACCGGCAGCCCGCACGCGGCGGCCACCGCCAGCGCGGGGCGCACCCCCGACAGCGGGGCCACCTTCACCACGACGACGTCGGCGGCCTCCAGCCCCGCCACCCGCAGCGGGTCCTCGGCCTTGCGCACGCTCTCGTCGGCGGCCAGGAGCACGGGCGTGCCGGCGCGGGCCAGGCGCCGGCGCAGCCGGGCCATCTCCTCCAGGCTCGCGCAGGGCTGCTCGGCGTACTCCAGCCCCACCTCGCCCAGCGCCCCCAGGGCCCGCTCGGCCTCGTCGAGGCTCCAGCCGGCGTTGGCGTCCACGCGCACCCGCCCCGCGGGACCCAGCACGTCGCGCACGGCGCGCACGCGGGCGACGTCCTCGGCGAGCGCCTCCTCGAAGGACCGCCCCGGCTCGGCGACCTTGACCTTCGCGGTGCGGCAGCCGGGGAAGCGGGCCAGCACGGCCGGCACGTCGTCGGCGGGCACGGCCGGGACGGTGGCGTTGACCTCGACGCGCTCGCGGCGCGGCGCGGGGAAGCCGGTCCAGGCGGCCTCGACCCCGGCGGCCAGCCAGCGCGCGGACTCCTCGGCCCCGTACTCGGTGAAGGGGGCGAACTCCCCCCACCCGGCGGGCCCGCGCAGCAGCAGCGCCTCGCGCTGCGTGATGCCGCGGAAGCGGCGCCGCAGCGGCAGGCGCACCACGCGGGCGGCGGCCAGCAGCTCGCCCAGCGGCGGCAGCGCCACCCCGGTCCCGTCCTCGCTCACGCCCCCATCGTGCTCCTCCCCGCGGTGGTCAGCGGGAGGCGGTGGGGGCGGTGACGGCGCCACCCGCCGGCACGACCGGCAGCACCCGGCGGGTGCGCTGGCGCAGCGCCACCGACGTCGCCCCCAGGAACAGCACCGAACCCACCATCTCCAGCGCCTCCTCGACGCCGGCGACCACGGCGTACGGGACGCTCTCGATGACGACGCCGCGGGTGACGGTCTCCACCCCGCCCACGACCGTGGTCGTCACCGTCGCCACGCCCGCGCTGTCGAAGAACGGCGCGCTCAGCATCTCGACCCCCACGGCACCGCCGCAGTACAGGGCCGCGGAGACGAGGAACGCCCAGCGGGTCGCCCGCGGCAGCGCCAGCAGGAACCGCAGGAACACCAGTCCGAACACGATCAGGAGCGGAACGGCGAGGACGACCCACGCGAACGCCAGCACGCCGCTGAAGCCGAAGGCGGCCTTCAGCGGGGGGATGGTCTGCTCGTGGATCTCCGTCAGCTCGTCCAGGGAGAGGTAGGCGAAGGCGATCGAGAGCAGCCGCCAGTGCCGGTGCCAGCGGTCACCGACCGCCTTGGCGGCCGTCGCGGTCTGCCACAGCCGCTCGGCGGCCAGGAACAGCAGCAGGGTGGAGAACCAGGCGGGGACCCCCATCTCCCGGTCCACGAAGAACCAGCGCTCCAGCGTGTTCAGGCCGGCCACGTCGAGGTGGAGGCCGTGCTGGAGGACCTGGCTGAGCAGGCTCACGACGCTCAGCCCGGCGACGACGAGCAGGAGCGCGGGGGTCCAGCGGCCGGGCAGCCGGACGGCGTCCCGGAACGTGCGCGGCGGGGAGGGAGGACCCTCCAGAGCGGGTTCACCAGGCGTTCTACGGCTGTTCACCGGATCAGGCTGACACCCGGAACCCGGAATGCCCACCGTTTCACCAGCACGGAGGCACCACCACTTCGTTGCGTGCGCGAACTTTCACGAAGGGTCACCGCCACCCCGGTCCGCGCGGCCCGCGGCCGGCACGCCTACCCTCGGCCGACGTGAGCGCCCTCGACGGAGTCAGCGAGACCTTCGACCCCTCGGCCTGGGCGGAGGTGCCCGGCTTCGAGGACCTCACCGACGTCACGTACCACCGGTGCGTTCGCCCCGGCCGCGAGCGCGGCACCGTCCGCATCGCCTTCGACCGCCCAGAGGTGCGCAACGCGTTCCGGCCCGGGACGGTCGACGAGCTGGCCCGCACGCTCGACCACGCCCGCCGCACCCCCGACGTCGGCTGCGTGCTGCTCACCGGCAACGGCCCCAGCCCCAAGGACGGCGGCTGGGCGTTCTGCTCCGGCGGCGACCAGCGCATCCGCGGCCGCTCCGGCTACCAGTACGCGCAGGGCGAGACCGCGGACACCGTCGACGCCGCCCGCGCGAAGGCCGAGGGCGGGCGGCTGCACGTGCTGGAGGTGCAGCGGCTCATCCGGTTCATGCCCAAGGTCGTCATCGCCGTCGTGCCCGGCTGGGCGGCCGGCGGCGGCCACTCCCTGCACGTCGTCGCCGACCTCACCCTCGCCAGCGCCGAGCACGCCCGCTTCAAGCAGACCGACGCCGACGTCGGCTCCTTCGACGCCGGCTACGGCTCCGCGTACCTGGCCCGCCAGGTCGGCCAGAAGTTCGCCCGGGAGATCTTCTTCCTCGGCCGCCCCTACACCGCCCAGCAGGCCCACGAGATGGGCATGGTCAACGCCGTCGTCCCGCACGCCGAGCTGGAGGAGGAGGCCCTGCGGTGGGCCGCCGAGATCAACGGCAAGTCCCCCACCGCGCAGCGCATGCTGAAGTTCGCGTTCAACGCGGTGGACGACGGGATGGTCGGCCAGCAGGTGTTCGCCGGGGAGGCCACGCGGCTCGCCTACATGACCGACGAGGCCGTCGAGGGGCGCGACGCGTTCCTCGGCAAGCGCGAACCGGACTGGTCGCCGTTCCCCTGGTACTTCTGAGGGCGTCCTCCGGTCCGGCGCCGGGGCGGGGTTCGCGTCCGGGCGACGAGGCGGTGCGGCGTCCGGGCTCTCCGCCCGCGACCGGGTGCGCCCCTCACCCCGGTGCGCCGGGCGGGCTCCGGACGCCCGGCCACCCCACCCCCTCGCCACCCTCTCCCGTCCCGTCCGCGCGGGGCCAGGCACGACCACGGCCCGGGGCGACCGGGACGGCCGGAACAGGACCGTGCGCCCAGGTGCCGCTGAAGGGTCCGCGGGGGGTGCGGGTGCCGGGCGTCCGGAGCCCGCG
>NZ_JBJLSE010000051.1:0-28209 GCF_050871845.1 Kineococcus arenarius subsp. arenarius | reverse complement strand
CCCCCCCCCCCCCCCCCCCCCCCCCCCCCCCCCCCCCCCCCCCCCCCCCCCCCCCCCCCCCCCCCCCCCCCCCCCCCCCCCCCACCCACCCCCCCCCCCCCCCCCCCCCCCCCCCCCCCCCCGGGGCCGGGTGAGGTGTGCGCGCGACGGGTTGGTCCCGGCTCCTCGCCCCCATTACCATCGACGGAGAAATCCAGGGTTCGGGCGCCTCAGTGGCTGGGGGTGGCGCCGCCGCACTGGAGGCTACCCGTGGACCGCCACGACGTCCTGACCCTGCCGCCCACCCGCCCCGCCCGGGGCGCCCTCGCCGCGTACGGCCGGCTGCCCGCCGTCGCCGGCTGGTCCTACCTGGTCGTGTCCGCGCTGGCGCGGCTGCCCGTGTCGATGGTGCCGATCGCCGTGCTCGCGGCCGTCACCTCCACCAGCGGCTCGGTCGCCGTCGGCGGGGCCGCCAGCGCCGCCACCGCCGTGGGCGAAGCCCTCGGCGCGGCGGGCGCCGGCGTGCTGTGCGACCGGCACGGGCAGCGGCGCGTGCTGCTGCCGCTGGTCGCCGCGCACCTGCTGGCCCTGACCGCGTTCGTGGGCGTGCTGGGCCGGCCGGCCGCACCGCTGCTGGCCGCCGCGTTCCTCACCGGCCTGACGCTGCCGCAGGTGGGGCCGCTGTCCCGGGTGCGGTGGATGCGGCTGTCGCCCGCCGACGTGCGCACCGCGCTGGCCTACGAGGGGGTCGTGGACGAGCTGTCGTTCGTGGCGGGCCCGACGGCCGTGGGGCTGATCGCCCTGGTCGCCGGCACCAGCACCCCGCTGCTGGCGGCCGGTGCGGTGACGGCGGTGTTCGCGACGGCGTTCGCGCTGCACCGCACCCACCGGGCGACGACCCCGGTGCGCGCGACGGCCCCGCGCGGCGTCCCGGCGCAGCGCGCCGGGGTCGGGCGGCCGTCCGTGCTGCTGCCGGTGCTGGGGATGGTCGCGATGGGCGCGGTGTTCGGCGGAACCCAGGCGGCGCTCACGGCAGCCGCCACCGAGGCCGGCCGCGCCTCCGACGGCTCCCTCGTCTACGCGGCCCTGGCCATCGGCTCCACGATCACCGCGCTGGGCACGGTGCTCGTCCCGGCCTCCGTCTCCCTGCGCAAGCGCTGGTTCCTCAGCGCCGCCGGGCTGCTCGTCGGCGCCGTCGCGATGGCCGCCACGGCGGGCACCACCCCGCCCCTGGTGGCGGCGACGTTCCTCACCGGCCTGTTCGTCGGACCGGCCATGGTCACCCTCAACACCGTCACCGCGGAGGCCGGCGGAACCCGCTCCGGTGGCGCGGCCATGGCCCTGCTGACCAGCGGCACCGTCCTCGGCATCGCCGTGGGTTCCCCCGCGGCCGGTGCCCTGGCCGACGGGGTCGGGACCCGGTGGGCGTTCGCGGTGGCCGTCGCCGCCGCCGCCGTGCTCGCGGTCCTGTCGGCCCCGCGCACCGCGACGCCCACCCGGGACCGCTGCCCTCACTCCTCCGGCTGCGCGCGCTCCGGCAGGTGCTCGGCGCTGTCGTTCAGCAGGCTCAGCGAGCCAGGTCCGGAGAACGGCGTGACGGTAGCCTGACGCGGTGCCCTCGCCCCCCGGGGATCTGCCCGACCTCCTCGACCGGCTGATCGCGGCCTGGGAGAGCGAGGTCGTCGAGTTCAAGGAGGCGAGTGCTGCCTACTCGACGTCCGACATCGGCAGGTACTTCTCGGCCCTCGCCAACGAGGCGAACCTCCACGGCGCGGACGCGGCGTGGTTGGTCTTCGGCGTGCAGAACCGGTCCAGGCGCGTGGTGGGGACCGACTACCGTCCCGAGCCCGAGAGGCTGCAGAACCTGAAGATGCAGATCGCGCAGGGAGCCGATCCGCAGTCCACCTTCCGGGAGATCCACGAGCTGGACCACGTGGACGGCCGTGTCGTCCTCTTCGAAATCCCACCGGCGCCGCGCGGCATCCCGATCGGCTGGCAAGGTCACTACTACGCCCGTGCCGGGGAGAGCCTCACGTCGCTGCCCCTGGACAAGCAGGACGCCATCCGCGGTCAGACGATCCAGCAGGACTGGACCGCGGCAGTCGTGCCGGGGGCGACGCTCGACGACCTCGACCCGGTGGCTGTGCAGCTCGCCAGGGAGGCGTTCGCCAGGAAGTACGCGAACCGCATCCCCGAGGGGGACGTCATCAGCTGGCCTGTCGGCACCTTCACGGACCGGGCCAAGCTGACGCAGGAGGGCCGCATCACCCGCACGGCCCTGCTGCTGCTGGGCAGGGCCGAGTCGGCTTGGAAGCTCTCGCCGCACCCGGCTCAGCTCACCTGGAGCCTCGTCGGGCCGGAGCGGGCGTACGAGCACTTCGGACCGCCCTTCCTGCTGAGCACGACCCGCCTCTTCCGGCAGATCCGCAACATCCAGCTCCGCCTCCTGCCGCAGGATGCGCTGCTGCCCCAGGAGGTGTCCAAGTACGACCAGCAGACCGTCCTCGAAGCTCTGCACAACTGCATCGCTCACCAGGACTACTCCCGTGGTGCTCGGGTGGTCGTGACCGAGCAGCCGGACCGCCTGGTGCTCCGCAACGCCGGCTCGTTCTTCGAGGGAAGCCCCGACGACTACGCCCAGGGCACCCGCGTCCCGCTGGGCTACCGCAACCCCTTCCTGGTGCAGGCCATGGTCGAGCTCAACATGATCGACACGATGGGCTACGGCATCCGGCGGATGAACGACCGCCAGGCCAAGCGTTACCTGCCCCTGCCTGACTACGACCTCTCGGACCCCGGAGCGGTCGTCCTGACCCTGTACGGCGGAGTCGTGGACCCCGCGTACACGCGCCTGCTCATGCAGCGCACGGACCTGCCGCTCACAGACGTCCTGGCTCTCGACCGGATCCAGAAGTCGTTGCCCGTCCCGGACGACGTGTTGCGGCGGCTGCGGCGCGCCGGGCTCGTCGAGGGCCGCCGCCCGCACCTACGTGTCGCCGCTGCGATCGCCGCCACCACGGCGAGCAGAGTCGACTACATCAGAACGAGGGCACAGGACGACACCCACTACAGCAGGCTCGTCACCGACTACCTCGACCGGTTCGGTTCCGCGACCCGGCAGGATCTCGACCTGCTCCTCCGGGACAAGCTGAGCGACGCCCTCAGCGATGAGCAGAAGGTGTCGAAAATCTCCAACCTGCTCACGAAGATGCGTCGTCAAGGCGAGATCCGCAACGCTGGCAGCCGCACAAAGCCCCGCTGGGTGCGAGACGTCTGATCGCAGAAAGCTCGCGTGCTCCGCGGGGCCCTCAGCTCGTCACGGTGCGGCACCTGTGCAGGTCAGAGCCTTGCTCCTTCCTGCAACAGGGGTGTTGAAGCACGGTCGTTGCCGAAAGCACAGCTGCGACGCCCGCCCGGGAGCGCTGACCCTCACTCCTCCGGCTGGGCGCGCTCCGGCAGGTGCTTGGCGCTGTCGTAGAGCAGGTGCAGCACGTCGGAGCCGAACACGGCGGTCAGCATCGCCATGGCGCTGCGCGTCAGCCGGGGCGCCAGCACACCGCCGGCGACGAGACCGGTCGCCACCCACACCCCCGCGCAGAACGGGCACGTCAGCAGCTCGCCGATCGAGTGCTTCAGCCCCTCGCCGCGCACCTCCTCCATGGTCTCGCCCTCACCGGCCGAACCGGCGAAGCGGGTGAAGGGGGCCCGGAACGGCGCGGTCACGGCGTCCTTGGTGAGCAGGCGGCTGCCCTGGTGGGTGGCGAGCGTCAGCAGCGCCAGGTCGCCGGCGCTGAAGCGGTCGGGCAGGGAACGCCCCCGCGCGCGGGCCAGCAGGCCAGCGCCGCCCACGGCGCCGACGTAGACGCCCATGAGGGTCAGGAAACCGCCCAGGGGGCGCTCCTCGTCGCCCTCGTAGGCGGACTGCACGGCCTGCATCCGCGAGTGGAGGCGCTGGTGCAGCTCGGAGACTGTCGAGGTGTCGGGTGCCATGCCGTACCCCGTACCCCGCCCGGGCCCGTCCCACCCGTCGGAGCGGGTGTCAGCTCTCCACGCCGAGCCGGGACAGCTCACCGGCACCGGGCTCCTCCGCGGCGCTCGCGAACAGCACCATGCCCTCGGCGACGCTGGTGCGCGCGGCGGGCTCCAAGCGGTCCAGCACGGTGGCGATCTCGCGCCGGCGGCGGGCCGTCACCTGCTCCACGAGCCGGCGACCGGCGTCCGTGGGTTCCACGAGCACCTCCCGCCGGTTGGCGGGGTTCCCGGCGCGCTGCACCCAGCCGCCCCCGACGAGGCGGTCCACGGTGCGCGTCAGCGTGGAGGCGTGCACCCCGAGCTCGGCGGCGAGGTCGCCGCTGCGCATGGCCCCGCGGGTGCTGACCAGCAGGAGCACCCGGTACTGGGGCAGCGTCATCACCTCGAGCGCCTCGGCCAGGGAGCGCACGGCGATCCCCACGAGGGCGCGGGAGGCGCCGACCGCGCCGTCGACGGGATCAGGCGGACCGTTCACCCGGACCAACTTACCGGCGCCCTCGCCGGTGGGCCCGGGGCCGGCGGTGACCGGGGCCCGTGGCGGCGCGGGGGCGCCCGGGTGCGCGGGTCACAGGACCGAGAACCCCCGCGGCAGCCCGGTGCGGCCGGTCGCGGCGAGCAGCAGCTCGGCGGCGCGGCCGTCACCGGCGGCGAGGTCCGCCACCAGCCGCAGGGCCTGCGCGGCAGCGGTGCGGGGCACGTCCGCGGGGGTGCCCAGCGCCACCGCGAGGTCCGCGGTGTGCACGGTCAGCTCGAACGTGCGCGTGGGCAGGTACTCCGCCAGCCGCATCCCGCCGGCGATCGTCGTGACGAGCTCCGTGCCGTCGCAGCGCTCGACCAGGGCGAGCACCCGCTCCGCGATCGCGGGCACGGCGGCGGCGGGGTCCTCGCCCAGGGCGGCGCCGGCCTCGCGCCCGCGCTGCGCCACACCGGGTCCGGCGGCGAGCCGGCGCGTGGCCCGGTAGTAGTCCGCGGCGGTGCCGACGTCGACGGCCGGGGCAGGACGTCCCAGGTACGTCTCCACGGTCAGCAGGGAGCGGCTGGTGTGCCCGACCAGCGCGCGCACGTCCCACTCGCCCAGGCCGGGCAGCTCCCACCGGCCGGTGGCCGTCGCGGTGGTGCGCGCGAACCACCGCGCCGCGTCGCCGAACGCGCGCAGCGACTCCTCCCAGCCGTCCGGCCGGGACCCCGGCGCCGGGACGGGCGGTGCGGGGTTCACACCCGCGACGCCGCGGTGGGGCGCGTCGGCCCGAACGCGTCCTCCAGCAGCTGCCGGGTGGTGATGATGCGGTCGGTGGACTCCCACAGCCCGTCGTCGCGCGGGGCCCACACCCGGTCGGTGCTGTCCAGCAGCGGGATCGCGGGATCGGTCTCGTGCACGGTGCCCTCCTGGCCGGCGCGGCGGACGGGCGCCGGGGCCCGGCGTCCCGGGGGGCACGGTAGGGCGGTGGTGCGCCGCGGTGCGGGACCCACGCCGGGGGAGGGGTTTGGGGGAGCGGGAGGGGGTCGGGCCTGCCGCCGGCGACGCCCCTCCCGCTCGTACCCACTGCATCGGCCGCTCGCGCCCGGGGCTTGAACCCGCCCGGGCGGGGGACCGGCGCCGCACCCGCGGCGGGCTCAGGCGCCCAGCAGGCGCACCCCGGCCCAGGAGACGCCGGCGACCAGCGCCCACGCCCCCACACCCAGCAGCACCGCCCGGCCCCCGGTGCGCCGCAGGGTCGGCAGGTGGATGCCGGTGCCCAGGCCGACGAGCGCCGCCACCAGCAGGACCTCCTGCGCGGTGCGGGCGGCGTCCAGCGCCACCGCGGGCAGCCACCCGGTGCTGCCGGCGGCGACGGCGGCCAGGAAACCCACCACGAACAGCGGCACGGGCGGTGGCCGCCGCCCCGTGCCCGCCCCACCCGTGCCCGCCCCGCCCGTGCCCCGGTGCCAGCCCGCCAGGGCGACGCCCGCCACCAGGGGGGCCAGCAGCAGCACCCGGCTCAGCTTCACGACCACCGCCCACGTCAGCGCGCCGGGCACCCGCTCGGCGGTCGCCACGGTCTGCCCGACGTCCTGGACGCTGGCGCCCACCCAGTGCCCGAACGCCACCGGGTCCAGGCCCAGCGGTCCCCGCAGCGCCGGCAGCACGAGGATCGCCAGGGTGCCGCACAGGGTGACCAGCGCGACCGCGACGGCGGTGTCGTCCTCGTCGGCGTCGGTGACCTCCTTCACCGCCGCCACCGCCGAGGCGCCGCAGATGGAGAAACCGGTCGCCACCAGCAGCGCGCGCACCGGCCGGACCCCCAGCGCCCGCCCCAGCAGGAGGGTCCCGGTGAACGTCACCGCGACGGTGACGACCACGACGGCCAGGCCGCCGAACCCCAGCGCAGCCAGTTGCGGCACGGCGAGCTGGAACCCCAGCAGGACCACCGCGGCGCGCAGCAACCGGTGCGAGGCGACCGCGGCGCCGGGCCGCAGCCGCTCGCGCAGCAACCCCAGGTTGGCCGCGGCGGCCCCCAGGACGACCCCCGTCGTGGCGGCGCCGAGCGCCGGCACCACGGCGTGGACGCCGAGGGCCACGGCCGTGGCCGCACCGACCGCGAGCAGTCCCGGCCACGCCGGTGCCGGCCCCCGGCCGGGCGCCCGCCCCGCTCCCCGTTCCGCCCCCACCACGCACCCGCTCCCCACCGGGCCAGCGTGCGGTTCGCGGGCCGGGGCCGGTAGGCGGCCCGTCCCGATGGACCCATCAGCGGTGCCGATGGCTCGCGCGTAGGGTGGCCGCCGTGGCGGCCGAGGACGTCCCCCTGCAGCGCGTGCCCGACCTGGACTCCCTGCAGCTGCTGCTGCGGGTGGCCTCCACCGGCAGCCTGGGCCGCGCCGCCGCCGCCCACGGCATCGGCCAGCCGGCGGCCAGCGCCCGCGTGCGGGCCGTGGAACGCCTGGTGGGGGTGCCGCTGGTGGTGCGTTCCGCGCGCGGTTCCACGCTGACGCCCGCCGGTGCGCTGGTGGCCGACTGGGCCCGCGACGTCCTGCAGGCCGCGGCGGCGCTGGAAGCCGGCATCGCCTCGCTGCGCGACGACGGCGAGCAGCAGCTGCGGGTGGCGGCCAGCCAGACGGTCGCCGAGCAGCTCCTGCCCCGCTGGCTGGTGCACCTGGCCGCCGAGCGGCCCCGCACCGCGGTCAGCCTGCGCGCGGGGAACTCCGAGGAGGTCGCGGCCGCGGTGCGCGACGGCGCCGTCGACCTGGGTTTCGTGGAGGGCCCGCAGCCCCCGCCCGGCCTGACCAGCCGCACCGTCGCCCGCGACCGCCTCGTCGTGGTGGTCGCCCCCACCCACCCGTGGGCCCGCCGGCGCGCGCCCGTCGACGCCGCGGAGCTGGCCCGCACCCCCCTCGTGCAGCGCGAACCCCGCTCGGGCACCCGCGCCGCGCTGGAGGCGGCGCTGCACGGGCACCTGCCCACCGCCGCACCGCTGCTGGAGCTGCCGTCCACGAGCGCGATCCGCTCCGCCGTGGCCGCCGGCACCGCCCCCGCCGTGCTCAGCGCCCTGGCCGTCGGCGACGACATCGCGCTGGGCCGCCTGGTCGCCGTCCCCGTGCGCGACGTGGACCTGACCCGTTCGCTGCGGGCGGTGTGGGTGCGCGGTGCGCGGCCCGCCGGCCCGGCCCGCGACCTGCTGGCCATCGTCGCCGCCCGCGCGCCCGACGCGCCCTGAACCCGCCGGTCGGTGGCCCGCTGTCGCAGGTGGGGAGCAGACTCGCCGCATGTGCGGTCGCTACGCCCGGTCCCGGTCCGAGGGTGAACTGGTGGAGCTGTTCGACGTCGGCGAGGTCGTGGGGCAGCCGCTGGCACCCTCGTGGAACGTCGCCCCCACCCAGCGCGCGCGGGCGGTGCTGGAACGCGCCCCGCAGGGCGAACCCGGTGCGGCGCCCGGCCGGCAGCTGCGCACCCTGCGCTGGGGGCTGGTGCCCGCGTGGGCGAAGGACGTCAAGATCGGCAACCGCATGATCAACGCGCGCGTCGAGACGGTCACGGAGAAACCCGCCTACAAGCGCGCCGCGTCCCGGCGCCGCCTGCTCGTGCCCGCCGACGGGTACTACGAGTGGCAGGTGCGCGAGGACCGCACCAAGGTGCCGCACTTCCTGCACGACCCGGACGGGGAGGTGCTGGCCTTCGCCGGCCTGTACGAGTTGTGGCCGGACCCCGCGAAGGCCGAGGACGACCCCGACCGCTGGCTGTGGACGTTCACCGTCATCACCACCCGCGCCTCCGACGCGCTGGGCCACATCCACGACCGCACCCCGCTGGTGGTGCCGCCCGACATGCGCGACGACTGGCTGGACCCGGACCTGACCGACCTGGAACTCGTGCGGCAGGTCCTCGACGCCGTCCCCGAACCCCGCCTCGCCAACCGCGAGGTGTCCACCGCGGTGAACAGCCCGCGCAACGACGGGCCCGACCTGGTGGAGGCGGTGGGGTGACGCCGGCGGGGACGCGCTCGACCGGGCGTCAGCGGGGGTCCGGGCGCTGCATCACCACGATCACCAGGGTGGCGATCGGCCCGAGCAGCAGCGCACCCAGGAACCAGGCCAGGCCGCTGCGCCCCTTGCCCTGGGCGAGCCCCGCGTTGATCAGGGCGAGGGTGCCCCACCCGACGGCGTAGTTGTTCGCGTCCACGCCCCCTGTCTACCGCAGGGCCCGGCTGCGTCGTCCAGCCCGGCGGGGACCTCGTAGACGGTCTCGAGGCCGTCCTCCTCGTCCCACTGCTCACCGACCCGGGTGAAGCCGTACTGCGAGGCCAGGGCCCAGGAGGCGGTGTTGTCCGGGCTGATGCTCACGCGCACCGCGCGCACGTCCGGTTCCTCGGCGGCGCGCCGGGTCGACGGCGTAGCCGATCTCGACCACGCCGTCGGCGTCCGGGGGGCCGTGGTAGCCGGCTCGCCCGACGGCCACCCGCTGCTCCTCGTCCCACACGACGCCGGTGACCCACGCCGCGGCCAGGTCACCGGCGGCGAGGGCGGCGAACACCGGGCCGTCCAGGTGGACGGTGCGCACGCGCGGGCCCGCGGGGGCAGCGGCGGGGTTCGGCTGGTCGTCGGGGGCCACGGTCGGATGCTGTCAGCGACCGCGCTCCCCGGCAGTCGATCGGCGACGTCGGCCCACCCGGCCCGGTCCTCCGCCTGTCGAGCGGGGATGCGCGGGGCTCCGACCCCGACAGCCACCTGTCACTAGCGCCAGTGGTGGGGAACCGGGTCAGGCTTCAGGTTGACGACTGATGAAGGCGGCCATCCCGGGAACCGTGAAGGCGACCACTCCGTGTTCCGGTGCGTAGACGAGGCCCTTGTCGATCAGTTTCGCCCGGACAGGGCCGAGGCTGCTGGCCTTCTTGCCCAGCCGCGAGGCGACTTCACCGGTTGAAGCCGCCCAGTACGTCGCCGTTCGCTACACCGAACGTCTCGCCGCCGAGGGGGCCGTCGCCTCGGTCGGGTCCACCGGTGACTCCTACGACAACGCCCTCGCCGAGGCATTCAGCCTTTGTCAGTAGCGGTCCTCCCATATGCTGAGTACCAGGGCGGTGGCGACGATGGCAGAGATGCGCCAGGGGCAGAGGGTGACCTGCGTCAGGGCCCGCCAGTGCACCTTCAGGTGGGCGATGCCGTGCTCGACGAAGGCTCGTTCGGCATTGATGTAGGAGTTCCAACCCCGGGTAGCCAAGTCCAGGATCTGACCAGCGCCGGGACGGCGGACGGGCACCCGGATACCGGCACCGGCGCCGGTGTAGCCCTTGTCTGCCAGCACCGGCAGAGCCCGCACCGCTGCCGGGTAAAGCGTCGGTAGGGCGTGACGACGCGCCGCCGTGAGGTCGTGGGTTCTGCCGGGTTCGACGGCGAGACCCACAAGGGGCGTCCGTCGGGGTCGCAGACGATCTGGACATTGCCGCCGTGGCGTTTGTGCTTGCCGGAGTACCAGCGATCGGCTCCCGATCGGCTGTCGCGGACGCGGTCGCTGGCGATTAGGGTGCCATCCAGCAGGAGGTGCTCGTAGCCGGAGTTGGCGGCACTGGCGACAACGTTGACAAGGTCGGGAGCCTGAGCAGCGACGACGTCCAGCGCCTCGTGCAAGTAGTGATAAGCGCTGGTCAGGCTGACCGCGTTGTCGCGAGCCAGATCAGCCACTGCGGCGCGCTGGCGCATGAAGCGCAGCAGCAGCACTGCCTGCGCGAAACACCCCAGCGCCCGCCGGCCGCGACGGGTGCCGATCGCAGCGCGGTGGGTCATCAGCAGGTAGGCGATGCGCTCAGCCAAGGCGCGGGCGACATCGATGCTGGCACGGTAGAAGAGCATGTACGGTCCAAGTGGGTACGGCGGAAGGGTCTGATCGCCCCATCGTCACCGGCCAGGCCTCGCTCGCCCCACCACCTTCCGCCCCTGGTCAGGGCGTGACCTCGCTGCACTCCTGAGCGCCACTGATTGCTCATCTCGGCAGACATGGTTTCGGAACTGTCCCTGTGCACGGCCTGTGAGATCGCTGAAATCCCGATGTAACGAGGTTGTCACGCTGCGCTGACAATTTGTGCGTTACGTTTGCGGCTGTTAGGTGGACGGGACCGGTCGGGAACCACTGCGCCCCCTCGAGTTCGTCTCCTGACTGAGGAGCCGACGGTAAAGCCTTCACAGGTGGTGGCTGTCGGTCCTGCATTGGCTCCGACGTCGTCTTGATGAACTAGGGAGAGTCTTGTTGCAACGCTCACAGTCGCCACGCTCGGGATCTCGTCGGCGCAAGCTCGCACTGCTCATGGCCGTTCCCGTGTCCGGTGGACTCTTCCTCGCGCCGGCCGAGGCAGATCCTCGGGCATCCGCGCCGGTGCTGGTCGATCCCCTGAAGGCGGACCACCACCTGCGAGCCACCTCGGACACCCTCGTCTGGGGCGGTTTCCCGATCGACCAGGAACCCGGGGCCACGATGAAGTCCGGCGAGACAGTGCGGATCGATACGATCTCGCACACCGGCATCACGAACCCGGACGTGGCGCCGGAGGACTACTGGAAGGCCCTGGGGGTCGACCGTAGCGAGATCCTGCCGGAGTCCTGGGGCTTCTGGCAATCGCTGCCCGAGCGGCAGAACTTGGGCGGTGGACACGTCCTGACCGGACCGGTCTACGTCGAAGGCGCCGAGCCCGGGGACATGATCGAAATCGAGGTCCTCGACCTCGATACCCGCGTTCCCTACGGGGTCAACAACACCGGTCCTACCAGTGGTGTGTTCAGCCCGACCTACCCGGGTTGGCGCGAGGAGGATCAGCCGCTGGACATCCCGGCAGAGATCCCCGAGGGCACGCCCGGCGGGGTCCTGGCCGATGAGCGCCACCACCTGTACCGGACCGGTGAGTACAAGGGTGAGGAGGTCGTCTTCTTCGACGAGGGCGTCGTCATCCCGCAGCAGAAGTTCATGGGGATCATGGCCGTCGCTCCGCCCAGCGGGGAGTTCGTCGGCCGCACGCAGGACGCGGCACCGCCGGCCTCGGGGGTGCAGATCTCCACTCCTCCGGGTAAGTACGGCGGCAACCTCGACGTCAAGGACCTCACCGAGGGCAGCACGCTGTACCTGCCGGTCTTCCAGGGCGGTGCGCAGGTGTTCATGGGTGACGCCCACACCAGCCAGGGCGATGGTGAGGTCAGTGGTACGGCCGTTGAGCACTCCCTGGCGGGGACTTTCCGCATCACGGTCCACAAGCAGGCCTCGATCGAGGGCCCGTGGGCCGAGGACGAGGACAACTGGATCATGATGGGGATCGACTGGGACCTCGATCGGGCCATGCGCAACGCGGTCGCCAACACCGTGGACTTCCTCGTTCGTGAGAAGGGCATGACGCAGGCGAAGGCCTACTCCTTCGCCAGCGTCAGCGTGGACTATCGGGTCGCTGAGGTCGTCGATGGCACGCAGGTGGTGACCGGCATGATCCCCAAGGACGTGTTCGAGGACTCGAAGGGTTCGAAGAAGTAGCCGCGAGTATCCATCTGGCGCCAGGCAGGGGTCTCGCCCGTGAGGGTGGGACCCCTGCCTGGCGTGCATGCCCGCCAACGGATCACCATGTGAGGCAGCGACGCGGCTCTTGGCTTGAACCTTTATCAGTAGCCGCAGGGCACTGCTGATAAAGGTCACTGAGGCTTTGTCAGTAGCGGTTCTCCAGTTGGCTGAGGACGAGGGCCGTAGCGACGATCGCGGAGATGCGCCATGGGCAGAGGCTGACGCGGCGTAGCGCCTGCCAGCGGGTCTTGAGGTGGGCGATGCCGTGCTCGACGAAGGCGCGGGCGGAGTTCACGTAGGAGTCTCAGCCTCGTGTACTGCGATCGAGGACCTGATGGCCCCGGGGGCGACGGACGGGTACGCGGATGCCGGCACCAGCGCCGGTGTAGGCCTTGTCGGCCAGCGTGGGGACGCCGTGGCTGGCGGCGAGGTAGAGCAGTGCCAGGGCGTGGGTGCGTGCTGCGGTCAGATCGTGGGTGCAGCCGGGCTCGAGCGGTGAGACCCACAACGGCCGCCCGGCGGCATCGGTGATGATCTGCGCGAGACCGCCGTGGTGGCGGTGCTTCCCGCAGTACCAGCGGTCGCGCTGAGCATCAGGGTCGTGGACGCGGTCGGTGTCGATGAGCATGCCTGGGGGCACCTCCCACCAAGTGGGGGACCAGCAGCAAGCGTTCGTCGCCGCGGGTGACCGCGGCTGCGGCGATCTCGGGCAGGTCCGGTGCCTGAGCGGCCAGGACATCCAGGGCTTCGTGCAGGTACCGATAGGTCGTGGACAAGCTGACGGCATTGTCGCGGGCAAGGTCAGCGACGGCGGCGCGTTGGCGCATGAACTGCAGCAGTAGCAGCGCCTGGGCGAAGCAGCCCAGCACCCGGCGTCCGCGGCGGGTGCCGATACGGACGCGGTGGGCGCAGAGCAGGCGGGCGACGGCCTGAGCCAGGGCACGGGAGATGTCGAGGCTGGCACGATAGGAGAGCACGCAGGGTCCAGGTGGGTCTGACGGATAGGGCTTGGTCGCCTCCATCGTCTCGCCCAGACCCTGCGTGCCCCAGCGCCTTCGCCTCCCAGCCCAACGCCTGCTTCACGCCGCTACTGACAAGAGCTCATTCAGCTCCCTGTTCAAAGCCGAGTTGATCCGCAACCCCAACCTGCCCAACCACGACGGTCCCTGGCGCGGCATCGACGACGTTGAGATCGCAGTCGCGGAGTACATCGACTGGTACAACCACCGCCGCCTGCACGGCGAACTCGGCATGATCCCGCCTGCCGAGTACGAGGCCCGCTTCACCACCCATCCCGTCCCCACGGCGGTGCTCGTCGCCGGCTGAGCGTCGCCTCACACCCTCCATCAAACCTGGGCCTTGACACACTTCGTGATCGCGCTCAGGCGGAACCCCATGGTGCAGCAGCGCCGATCAACTGCCGGGCCAGGTGCTTGCTGTGCTGTCAGTTCAGGTGCCGGGGCGGCGCAGCGGGGCGTGAGGGATGAAACAGGCCGGTGGGCCTGGACTGATCCAGGGCCTTCATGCGAAGTGTTGACAGCTGATTTCACTATTGATCACCACGTCTGGGCGATTGTCGCAGCTTGGTGCCATACCCGACGAGGCGCTGATCGGGCGATTCGTGGAGCTAGTGCCGGACACACTCTGGAAGCGGGTGCACTCGCTCCTGCCGCCCCAGTCACCGCGCCGGAACCGCTACCCCGGCAGGTTGCTGCGCGATGACCGCGCCGCGCTGGCCGGGATCGTGCACGTGGGGAGCACCGACTGCACGGCGGCGCTGTACCGCCGCCCGCCGCCGTTGCGCGACCGCGGGAGCCCAGATCCTTTGTCACAAGGTGTTACAAGGAGGAAACACTGGGCTGCTTGAGTGACCCCACCAGTCACAGCCGTACCACAGGAGGCGTTCCGTGCCCGACCCGATGGACCTGTCCGACGACGACCTGGACATCTTGATCAGGACCCGCCTATCCCTCGTCGGCGTCGACCTCGAGCAATTGCCGGAAGCCCCTGACCCGCAGACTGGTTCCCCCACCCGCGAGCAGGCCTACGCATCGCTGCGGGCGTTCCTGCGCACTACCGTGCCGGCCATCTCCGGCTGGAGCCCGCCGGGGGATCCGAGGACGGCCCAGCAGGTGGCGCCGCCACTGCTGTACCCGTCGATCGCGACGGCCTGGGCTCCGGGTTGGGAAGGGGGCCTGCGATGAGCCGCGCCCTGAACCGCCGGACCTTCCTCGCCGCATCCACCGGAGCGGCCGCGACGGCTGTCGCCGTCCGCTCCGCAGCGGCATCCCCGACCGCGCCGCTGCCAGCGTTCACCGTCCGCGCCGCGGCGGTGGCCGATCCGGCGGAGGCGACCGCCGCGGAGGCGCTGACCCTGCTGCGGTCCGGGCGTCTGAGCGCGACCGACCTCGTCGAGGCGCACTTGGAACGCATCGAGCGCTTCGACGGTATCTACCAAGCGTTCAACACGGTGACCGCTGACGCTGCACGCGCCGCCGCGCGGCAGGTGGACGCCCGCGGTGATGTGAACCGCACCTTGTCGGGTGTCCCGCTGGCCATCAAGGACAACTACTTCACGGCCGGCATCCCCACGACGGCGAACTCGACGATCTTCGCCGACTTCGTGCCGGACACCGACTCCACCGCCGTGCGCCGGCTCACGGCGGCGGGTGGCATCGTCCTGGGCAAGACGCAGATGGGGCCGCTGGCCACCACGCGCGCCACCCGCCCCAACGGCGAGATCACCACGGTGAACGCGTGGACCCCGGAAGACCCGTCGGTGGACCCGGGTGGCTCCTCCAGTGGGTCGGCGACGGCCGTGGCGGCCCGCTTGGCCGCCTCGTCGGTCGGCACGCAGACCGGCGGCAGCATTACGAACCCGTCGATGCAGCAGAACCTCACCGGGTTCAAGCCGACGATGGGCCGCACCTCCATCGCGGGCATCATCCCGCTGACGTTCACTCGTGATCACTCCGGGCCCCTGGCCCGCGACGTCCTCGACGCAGCCTTGATGACGCAGGTGCTGGCCGGCCCCGATTCGGCCGACCCGCGTACCCTCGGCCTGCCCGAGGTGCCAGATCTGGTGACGGCGGCCACGCCTGTGCGCACCAGCCGTGGGGTGGAGCTGCGGCGCCCGACGCGCATCGGTGTGCCCGCCGACTGGTTCAGCGACGTCAGCGGCGAGGTCGCCGCGCTGCGCCAGGGGTTCCTCGACCGCATGGCCGCCGTCCCCGGCGTCACGTTCGTCGACGTGAGCTACCCCGCCGACTGGGAGCTGCTCACCGGCGTCTTCAACGCCGTCCGCCTGCCTGAGCGCACCGAGCCGTTCCGGCACTGGCTGCGCGAGGACCTCACCGTGTTCGGGGTCAGCGCGCTGAGCTGGCTGCAGGGCCTGATGCTGTCCGGCGACGAGTGGATCACCGGCCAGCGGGCCAAGACGTGGCTGCTGCAGGAGCTGTACGCGGGCCTGTTCGAGCAGTGCGACGTCGTCCTGCAGGCGTCGCCGGTACCGTTTGACATCCTTGGCTTGCCCGAGATCGCCTTCCCGATCGGGGAGGCGCCGTCCTCCGACGGCGGGCCGCTCGCCCCGGCCGGAACGATCCTCGGTGGCCAGCCGTACGAGGAGGACCGCCTCATGGAGGTCGTGGCCGCTCACCAGGCGATCACCGACTTCCACACCCGCCGCCCCGCCGACCCGGCCGAGCCGCGCCTGCTGTCCGCGTCGGCGCCGCGCCTCGATGCCGTCGAGGTGGCCGCGGCCACGCAGTGACCCACCGTCCTCCGATGCGTTCATGGGGCAGGGGACCTTCTCATGGCCTCCTCGAGCGGCGATGGCGGCTGGCCTGTGCGGTAGGGCTGCTCGTCATGGAGCAGGGAGAACAGGACATCGACGCGGGGTAAGAGCGCCCGGCAGTAGGCGCTGGACCGGGACAGGGCGGGCGCCCGGCAAGTCGGATGCTGGGGCGGGCACGGGCCTCGGCGATCATGGAATTCTCCATGCTTCAAGATCGCCGAGGGACTCGTGCTCGTCCTGCCATCGCCACCGACCGAGCCGTTGTGGGAACGGTTCACCACGCTGCTGCCACCGCGACCAGCATGTACGCGCTGCGAGCCGTAGGTATGTCGCGAGGCGGTGTGGACCTCACGGATCAGGCCGGTCAGCCACTCGCGGCGGATCCGGCTGGGGGCGGTACTGAGCCTTTTCCATCTCGCTGACGAGCGGGGTTGCGGACAGCACGAGCGAAGCCCCTGGTAGGACGGTGATTCTCGAGATCGTCCGCACCACCAGGGGCTTCACATGCTGTCCTACCCGTCCGGGCTGCCGGAGGGGGTACCACCCGCTTGTGGGGGAGCCACCCGCGCGCTGACCTTGCTCAGCGAGGCGCTGAGCAGGCGCCGTGAGCGCATCGGCTCGCCCTGGCGCCGACTGACGCCAGGACAGCAGGCACTACTGGTGCTGGCACACCTACGCAAAGGGGGAGCGCTACGCGCACCTGGCCGCCGGCTTCGACATCGGCATCGGCATCGGCATCGCGACGGTGGGACTCACCCACTCGTTCGGACGTCGGACCAGCGGGCAGGGGCGGACTCATCGCTGCAGGGGTGTTCGGCCCGGCAGTCGGCTGCGTGCCCATCGGCCACCACGATCGACCGCCGCGCCCGGTGCATCCTGATCGAGTGACCGGACAGGCCCAGGACCCCCTCGACGACCTCTTCAACGGCTCCGAGCAGCCCTCTGGGTCGTGGTGGCGCGTGGAGCACGACACGAAGCCGCTGCCCCACGTCCTGGTGCCCCGTCCGGGACCGGTCACCGATGCTCGAGACGAGCGCCTGGCCAGGTTTCGTCGACGAGCGGTCGAGCCGGTGGTGTACAGCATGATGAGCGCCCAGGAGGTGCAGTCCCTGAGCGTGCACTGGGGTGTCGACGGCCGCGCCGGGGACGTGTGGATCCGCATCGACGCCCCTGGCGACCGCTACGAGGACTGGCTGCCCTCCCCGTGGTGGCCCGCCGAACCGTTCGAGATGGACCCGCCCACCTCTGAGGCGGAGATCGCGGAGCACCTGGCGGACCGGCTGCAGGACTGGATCGCCGAGTCCACCTTCGGCTGGGGGCAACTGCGCCAGCCCAACTACCAGTTGCCCGAAGACTGACCCCACGCCCACGCGCGGTCACGACCCTGGCCAGGGCGCTCGTCGGTGAAGCCGGGCACCAGTTCGTGCTCCAGGCTGACCACCTGACACGTGCCCCCCCCCACCTCGGCCGGTCGCTCGTTGCCCAGCGCGTCAGGCCAGGTGCCCTCGTCGGTCGGACCACGGGCGACGACGCGTTGGCCGGGGACGAGTTCGCCGCAGACGTCGCCCTGCTGCCACCTGAGACGACCGTCGCACCCCGGTGGTCCCCGCACCTGCCGGGGATCGAACCCGCGCCGTGCTCAGGGGCGTGTGCCAGGCTGGCTGGACTCGACCGAGGAGGAACCGTGACGGACGAGCCCGACGAACCCGGTGCGCAGCGCCAGCGGGGTCCTGACCCGATGCCCTTCACCAGCGGCAACCCGTTCGCGCCCTTCCAGCGCGACCACGACCCCCGGGGAGGACCGCAGCGCACCTGGGCGATCATCGCCGGCGCCCTCGGTCCACTGGTGGTCATCGCCGCCCTGCTGTGGGTCTGGGTGCGCTAGCCGGGGTCCGCACCGGCGCTCGAACCCTCGCGGGGGCGGCGGGCCGGTCGGCGTTGACGAGCCAGGTGGCGAGCAGCGCCAGGGCCAGGCCGCCGACGGTGAGCGCGGTGACGGGTTCACCGAACACCACCGCGCCCCACGCGGTGGTGACCGGCGGCACGAGGAACATGAGGCTGTTGACGGTGGTGACCCCGACGCGGTCCATCAGCAGCCAGTACAGCCCGTACCCGCCGAAGGTGGGGAAGACGACCAGCCAGGCGGTCGCGATCCAGAAGCTCGCCCGGTCGGGGACGGTCGCCGCGCCGCCGAGGACGGCCACGGCCGTGAACACCACGGCGGAGGTGGTGCAGTGGATCGTGAGGTTGTGCAGCGGGCGGGCGCGGGACCGTGCGCGGCGTTCCAGGAACGTCGCCGCGACCAGGCACAGCATCCCGGCGAAGGGGATCGCGTAGGCCCACGCCGGTGCGCCGGTGCGCGGTGAGGTCGCGTCGGCCCACGTGACGGCGAGGACCCCGGCCAGCCCCACGAGCAGGCCCGTCCACTGCCGGCCGCTGGCCGCGGCGCCGAGCAGCGGGCCGGCGAGGGCGGCCACCACCAGGGGCTGCACGCCGTCGATGAGGGCGGTGGTGCCGGTGCTCACGCCCAGCCCGATCGCCCAGTACACGGTGAGCAGGTAGCCGGACTGCGACAGGGCGCCGATGCCGACCTGGCGCAGCGCTTCCCCGCGGGGGTTCGTGCTCGCGGAACCCTCCCGGTCCGCGGTGCGCCGTCGCCTGACGAGCGTGACGGGGACCAGCACCGCGGCCAGCGGCAGCAGCCGCCACATCAGGACCGTGCGCACGTCGGCGTCCTGCGCACCGAGCTTGGCCCCCACCAACCCGGAGGACCAGCACACGACGAACAGCACGCCCAGGGCGACGGAGACCGGGGCGCCACGCCGCTGAAGTATACCGATCGGTTTACTCATGGGCTCACAGTAACCCGACCGGTATAGTCGCGCTCGTGGACACCGCCCCGGCCCGCCCCGCGATCGACTGGACGCCCGGGGCTCGCGCGGTGCTGGCGGCCGCCTCGGAGCTCTTCTACGCCCACGGCATCCACGCCGTCGGGGTCGAGGCGATCGCCGAGCGCGCGGGCGTGACCAAGAAGACCCTCTACGACCGCTTCGGCAGCAAGGAACGCCTCGTCGTGGAGTACCTGGACGCCCGCGACCGGCGCTGGCGGGAGCTGCTGGCCGACCGCCTCGCCGCGGCCGGGCCCGGTGCCGCGCAGCAGCTGGACGCCGTCCTCGCCGCCTCGCAGGAGTGGTCGCGGGCCGAGGGGTCCCACGGGTGCGCCATGGTCAACGCCCACGCGGAGGTCGGCGACCCCGCCCACCCCGCCCACCAGGTGATCGTCGAGCAGAAGCGCTGGATGCTCCGGCTGTTCCACCGCATCGCGCAGGGTTCCGGTGCGCCGCAGCCGGACCACCTCGCGCAGGCGCTGCACCTGCTGCACGAGGGCGCCCTGGTCTCCTACGGCATCGGCGTCCCCGACGGCGTCTTCGAGCGCACCCGGGAAGCGGCGCTGGCCCTCCTCGGTGGACGGGGCGGGGGCGAGCAGCAGGTCGGTTGAGCGGGGTGGGTGCACGCGAGTGCCGCGACCGGTGTGGTGTGCTCCTGCTCACCGGGACACGTCGTCGACAGGTGGGAGCAGGCGCGATGGAGCAGGTGGTGCTGCCGCCGCGGCTGTCCTCCGTGCCCGCCGCGCGGCACTGGGTGGCGCGGACCCACGCCTCGCTGACCGCGAAGGGCTGCTGCCCCACGGGCGTCGAGGTGACCGTGCTGGAGCTGCTGACCACCGAGGCGGTGGCCAACGCGGTCCTGCACGGTGGTGGTGAGGTGGTCGTCCAGCTGAGCTGCACCGGGGAGGCGGTGCGCGTCGCCGTCAGCGATGCCGGTGCAGCGATGCCGGTGGTGCGCCGCGCCGGCCCCGAGGTCGTCGGGGGTCACGGCGTGGCGCTGATCGACACCCTGGCCGGCCGCTGGGGCGTGGACGCGGGTTCGGGTGCGGGCAAGACCGTGTGGTTCGAGCTGTCGGCCCGCGGGTGAGGGTGTTGCTACGTTGAACCGGGTGAGCACGTCCTCTGACGACGCCGCGCGCTCGGAGCGGCTGCAGGCCTACGCGCAGGAGCTGCGCCGGGCCGGTGAGCAGCTCGACGCCCGGGAGCGCACCGCCCGGGGCGACCGCGAGCAGCTGCGGCACCTGGCAGCGCGTCGCGACGAGCTGGCGGAGCAGCTCGACGCGCTGGCGAGCGCCTTCGACGAGCTCGCCAGCGACCGCGACCAGGCCGCTCTGGCGCGCGACGCGGCTGCCGACGCCCGCGACAGCGCCGCCCGCGCCGCCGAACGAGCTGCCGGGGTGGAGGACGGCCCGGCCGGCATCACCCGCCACCACGCCGTCGTCCACCGCGACGCGGCGCTGGGGGACCGCCTGGAGGCGCGCGACGACCGCCGCCGCGCTGCCGGCCGGCGGGTCGAGGCCCGCCGGGACCGTCACCGCGCCGCCGCCGACCGCGAGCAGGCCGACGGCGAGCAGGGCGACGGCGAGCAGGGCGACGGCGAGCAGGACCTCTAGCGGGCCTCCCAGCGCACGGGGACGCCGTGCGGTGGAGCCGTCCCCACGACCCGGCGCCGCCCGCCCGGCCAGGTGGTGAGGGTCACCGGGTAGCCGGTCTCACCGCGGTCGAAGGCGCCGGCGTCGCCGTCGCCCGGCTCCAGCGAGACGCGAGCCAGCGGGGCCGTCGGCGTGGCCGCCGCACCCAGTTCCGCCAGCCGGCGCTCGGCGGCCTCGCGCTCGCCGTCGGGCAGGTACTGCCACACCACCGAGTGCTGCACCACCGTCAGGGCCCCCTCCCGCAGCTCCAGGCCGGCCAGCAGCTCGGCGGCCCCGACCCGGCGGCGGTCCACCGGCACCCGCCGCGCCAGCTCCAGCGCACCCTCCAGGCGCGCGGCGCGGTGCGGCTGGTCGGCCCACACGTAGGAACGCAGCAGCAGCGCGTCGTCGTCGGAGGCGGGGTCGAGCGCGTCGGGGTCGCCGCCGGTGCGCTCGACCACCTCGAAGGCGCCGGGCGCGGGCCAGGACGGCGGTTCGGCCTCCCACGCGCCGTCCAGCTCGACGGGGGAGTCCGCCGGGCCGCGGGTGCGCCCGTCGGCGCCGCGGTAGCGGAAGCGGTCCAGCAGCAGGTTCAGCCCCGCCGAGCAGCCCACCTCGCACAGGCGCACCGGCACCACCAGGCCCAGGGCCGGCGCCGCGTCCGCGACGGCCGTGAGCAGGGCGCCGAGCAGCACGGCCGCGCGCCCCACCTCGTTGGTCTGCGGGGCGGTGCGCAACCCCGCCCGCACCTGCTCGCCCGAGGTGCCCAGCAGCTCCCGCAGCGCCTGCCAGGCCGCCTCGGTGTCGCCGTCGCCGCCGGTGCTGGGCAGGTGGGCCGCGTAGCCGGGAGCCCCGCCGGACAGGGCCAGGTGCTGCGCGGCGCCCAGCAGGCGCAGCGGCAGCGCCGCGCCGGGCGGGTCGTCCTCGTGCCCGGCCAGGACCCGGCGCACCGGGCCGCCGGCGAGCACGTCGTCGGCGGCACGGGCGAGCAGGTGCGCGTACAGGGGCGAGCCGAGGTCCGCGCAGGCGCGCGACTGCCCGCGCAGCAGGTCCGCCAGCCGCCGCGCCCCGCCGTCCCCGTCGTGGTCGCTCACCACGGGCTCAGACCTCGCGCTGCTTCGGGGAGCTCTCCAGCGTCCTGGCCGGGTCGCGCTCGACGACGTCGCCGAGGACCTCGTCGATGCGGGCCAGCGCGTCGGCCGGGATCTTCTTGCCGGCGGCCCCCGCGTTGTCGCGGACCTGCTCCGGGCGCGAGGCCCCGATGATCGCGCTGGCCACGTTCTCCTCGTGCAGCACCCAGGCCACGGCCAGCTGCGCCATCGACAGGCCCAGGTCGCTCGCGACGGGCCGCAGCCGCTGCACGCGGGCGAGCACGTCGTCGCGCATGAACCGCTGGATCATGTCCGCGCCGCCCTTGGTGTCGGTGGCGCGCGAGCCCTCGGGCGGTTTCCCGCCGGGGGTGTACTTGCCGGTCAGCACGCCCTGGGCGATGGGCGACCAGACGACCTGCGAGACGCCGAGCTCGCGGGAGGTGGGCACGACCTCCGCCTCGATGACCCGCCACAGCATCGAGTACTGCGGCTGGTTGGAGACGAGCTGGAAGCCGAGCTGCTGCGCGAGGGCGTGCCCGGCGCGCAGCTGGTCGGCGGTCCACTCGCTGACGCCGACGTAGCCGACCTTGCCGGAGCGCACGAGGTCGGCGAACGCCTGCATCGTCTCCTCCAGCGGCGTCGCGTAGTCGTAGCGGTGCGCCTGGTAGAGGTCGATGTGGTCGGTGCCCAGCCGGCGCAACGACCCCTCGCACGCCTCCAGCACGTGCTTGCGGGACAGGCCGGTGTCGTTGTGCCCCTTGGGGCCGATGGGCCCGAAGACCTTGGTGAGGATCTCCAGGGACTCGCGCCGCTGCCCCTTCAGCGCCGATCCGAGGACGCTCTCGGCGACGGTGTTGGCGTAGACGTCGGCGGTGTCGAACGTCGAGATGCCGGCGTCCAGGGCGGCGTGCACGCACGCGACCGCGGCGTCGTTCTCGACCTGGGAGCCGTGGGTGAGCCAGTTGCCGTAGGTGATCTCGGAGACCTTCAGGCCCGAGCGACCGAGGTGTCGGTGTTCCACGCTGGCCGATGTTCCTCCGCCCGGGCCGTCCGCGCGCGCCGGGAGCCGGTGGGCCGGCTCCCGGCGGGCGGGGCGGGTGGGAGCGGGCCGGTCAGTCGGTGCCGGACTCCATGGCGGCGCGGTCCAGCATCGACTCGTCCGCGGAGACCTGCCCGCGCGAGGCGATGGCCTCGGCGCCGCCCTCGTCCATGGCGCCGATCAGGCCGGTGGAGGCGGCCTGCGCGGCGCCCACGAGCGCGGGCTGCTGGGACTGGCCCACCAGGCCGATGCGGGCGTACTGCTCCAGCCGGGCCCGCGAGTCGGCGATGTCGAGGTTGCGCATGGTCAGCTGGCCGATGCGGTCCACCGGGCCGAACGCGGAGTCCTCGGTGCGCTCCATCGACAGCTTGTCGGGGTGGTAGCTGAACGAGGGGCCGGTGGTGTCGAGGATCGAGTAGTCCTCGCCGCGCCGCAGCCGCAGCGTCACCTCGCCGGTGACGGCCATGCCGACCCAGCGCTGCAGCGACTCGCGCAGCATCAGGGCCTGCGGGTCCAGCCAGCGGCCCTCGTACATCAGGCGGCCCAGGCGCCGGCCCTCGTTGTGGTAGCTGGCGACGGTGTCCTCGTTGTGGATGGCGTTGACGAGGCGCTCGTACGCGGCGTGCAGCAGCGCCATGCCCGGTGCCTCGTAGATGCCGCGGCTCTTGGCCTCGATGATGCGGTTCTCGATCTGGTCGGACATGCCCAGGCCGTGCCGGCCGCCGATGGCGTTGGCCTCCAGCACCAGGTCCACGGCGGTCTCGAACTCCCGGCCGTTGATGCTCACCGGGCGGCCCTGCTCGAAGCCGATGGTGACGTCCTCGGGGGCGATCTCCACCTCGGGGTCCCAGAACCGCACGCCCATGATGGGCTCGACGAGCTCGACGCCGACGTCGAGGTGCTCCAGGCGCTTGGCCTCGTGGGTGGCGCCCCAGATGTTCGCGTCGGTGGAGTACGCCTTCTCGGTGCTGGCCCGGTAGGGCAGGTCGCGCGCCTGCAGCCACTCGGACATCTCCTTGCGCCCGCCGAGCTCGGTGACGAAGTCGGCGTCCAGCCACGGCTTGTAGATGCGCAGGGAGGGGTTGGCGAGCAGGCCGTAGCGGTAGAACCGCTCGATGTCGTTGCCCTTGAAGGTGGAGCCGTCGCCCCAGATCTGCACGTCGTCGGCGAGCATCGCGCGCACCAGCAGGGTACCGGTGACGGCGCGGCCCAGCGGGGTGGTGTTGAAGTAGGCGCGGCCGCCGGAGCGGATGTGGAACGCCCCGCAGGTCAGGGCGGCCAGGCCCTCCTCCACGAGCGCCGCCTTGCCGTCGACGAGGCGGGCGAGCTCGGCGCCGTAGGCCTCGGCGCGGCCGGGGACGGAGTCGATGTCCGGTTCGTCGTACTGGCCGATGTCGGCGGTGTAGGTGCAGGGCACCGCGCCCTTCTCGCGCATCCACGCGACCGCCACGGAGGTGTCCAGGCCGCCGGAGAAGGCGATCCCGACGCGTTCACCGGCGGGCAGGGAGGTCAGCACCTTCGACATGCGCAAGATTATGCACGGACCTGGATGCTCATGCAATGCAGGGTCGGTCAGCCCGCCGGGCGCAGCACCGCGACGAGGAAGTCGGCGTCCGGGGTGTGCGGGCGCAGGTCCCACGTGGACAGCAGCAGGTCCGGCTCCAGGCCCGCGGTGCGGGCGTCGGCGAGGAACTCCGCCACCTCGTACCCGCGCCCCGCGCCGAACCCGCACACCAGGCGGCCCTGCTCGCGCAGGTGCGCCCCCAGGCGGCGCAGCACCTCGACGCGGGTGCCGGGTGCCAGGAACGCCACCACGTTGCCCGCGCACACCGCGACGTCGAAGCCCTCCGCGACCCCGCGGGCGGGCAGGTCCAGCTCCGCCAGGTCGCCCACCAGCCACGTCGGCCCCGGGTGGTCCTGCTCGGCCGCGGCGATCAGGACCGGGTCCACGTCCACGCCGACCACCTCGTGCCCGGCGCGCGCCAGCGCCCCGCCCACCCGCCCGGGCCCGCAGCCGGCGTCCAGCACCCGCGCACTGCGCGCCAGCATCGCGTCCACCATCCGCGCCTCGCCGTCCAGGTCCGCCCCGGCCGCGGCCATGGAGCGGAAGCGCTCCACGTACCGCGCG
Source organism: Kineococcus arenarius subsp. arenarius (assembly GCF_050871845.1). Classification (NCBI taxonomy): domain Bacteria; kingdom Bacillati; phylum Actinomycetota; class Actinomycetes; order Kineosporiales; family Kineosporiaceae; genus Kineococcus; species Kineococcus arenarius. Next base: position 3,623 of record NZ_JBJLSE010000051.1, on the reverse strand, counting down.
GAGTGCTGCGGGTCCTCACGGGTGATGCGCGTCCACAGGCTGTCCTCGACCACGCGCCCATCCTCGCCCACGGCCACCTCACCGCGACGCCGGGACGACCCCCCGCTCGGCCAGGCGGTCCAGCAGCTCGCAGAACCGGTCGACGCTGTCGAGGCACTCCCCGAAGCCGGCGCGGCGCACCTTCACGGTGCTGGAGACGTTGTCGAAGCCCGAGTGGAACAGGAAGTCGCCGAACGCCCACCCCACCAGCCGCTCGTACGGCGTGGGCACCAGCCCGTGCCGCTCGACCAGGCGGCCCCACGTCTCGGCGTGCATCGGCATCACCGAGCTCAGGGAGAAGTCCTGCGGCTCGTCGTGCTCCATCCCCAGGTGCCGGGCGATCGCCGCGTAGGCGTGCGCCCAGCGGAACTGGTCGCCGTTGGTGACGTTGAAGACCTCCCCGTCGGCGGCCGGCGCCGACCCCGCCCACACGGTGGCGCGCGCCAGCAGTTCCGCGTCGGTCACCTGGTACAGCGCCTCGGCGGCCGCGCGCGAGCCGGGGAAGCGCAGCGGCAGCCCCAGCTCGCGGCTGATCGCCGCGTGCACCGCCACCACCATGAGGATGTTCATGGGGTTCCCGGTGGCGTACCCGACGACGCCCTCGGGGCGCAACATCGTCACCCCGAACCCGCGCCGGGCGGCCTCGGCGCGCAGCAGGTCCTCCTGCGCGTAGTAGAAGTTCGGCACCAGCAGCCGCGGGTCGCTCTCGCGCGCCGGCGTCCTGAACCCCGGCAGGTGCGCGCCGTACGCCTTGCCGCCCTGGTACAGGGTGACGTGCCGCAGCGGGGCGTCCGCCAGGGCGTCCAGGGTGTGGCGCAGCAACGCGGTGTTGTCCTCGATCTGCTGCCGCTCGTCGCCGCGCTCGACGTAGGCGGCGAACACCAGGTGCGTGGTGTCGCGCGCCCCGGCCAGGCCCTCGCGGGCGCCGTCGGGCGTGGACAGGTCCGCGGGCAGCGGCTGCCACGGCACGTCCGGCTGCGCGCGGCGGGCCGCGCCGCGCACCGTCCAGCTGGGCACCCGCGCGTACTCCGCGGCGGCGTGGGCGCCGATCACACCGGCCGACCCCGCGACCAGGGCGACGCCGGGGTGCTGCGCGGCGCCGGCGATCGGGTCGAGGCCGCCCAGCGGGCTGGCAGTGGCGTTCACGTCGGACATCGGGGCAGCTCCAGGGGTGGTCGCGGCGGGGCGGTTCAGGCGCCGGGTTCGTGGAACTCCGGGTCGCGGGGGTCGGGTTCCGCGTCCGGCGCGGGCAGCGCGGAGGCGTCCAGGGGCGCGTCGTCGTGCACGGCCAGCTCCGCCTCGGTCGTCTCCTCCACCGCCGCGCCCTCCTCGCCCGCGTCCGCCGGGGAGGGCGGGGGGCCCGGCTCGCCCTCGTCGTTGCCGGTGGCCATCGCGCTGTCCAGCTCCGGCTCGGCCGGGCGGGTGGCGCCGGTGTCCTCGGGTCCGCTCGTCACGGCATCCTCCTGTCGTCGTCCTCGCCGGGCCCCTACCCGCCCGGTGCGGCGGGGAAACCAGCACCGCCCCGGCGTGTCCACGACCCGCCCGCCGGCGGCCCGGGTCGGCAGGTCGGTGACCGTGCGGTGCCACCCTGCGCCTCGTTCGTGTCGGGGTGACCGGGGAGGGGGCGGTTGCCCTGGCCTACGGGGTCTCGGGTGCCCTGCTGTGGAGCCGGCGCGGCTGATCCTCCGCGACCGCCCCGCGTCTCACGGGGGCAGTCCCGCGGTGGCTCGCCTGGAGGCAGCCGGTCGAGCGCGCGAGGCGTCACGACCCCGCGGTCGTCCCGTGGCTGCGGGACCTACCCATCGGGTCACCGTCGGGTGAGGATCGCTGGGTGCGGCGACTGAGGGCGAAGCGGGTCTTCGAGCTGTCGTCGGGGTTGTGGGTCGTGGACCGGGTGCACCCGGTCGCGGTCGTCCTCGATCCCGAGGACGCGCAGGTGCGGCAGGTGGTGTCCTGGGCGCAGGAGCCGGCTCCGCAGCAGCTGGGTGCCTTCCGGCGGATGTTCGCCGCTGACGACGGTCTGTGGGTGCAGGAGAACGGGGCGGGTGGTCCCCTGCTGCGCATCGGCCCGGACGGTGTGCAGCAGGCGGTGTGGACCGGGACGTCGCTGCTGGCGGCGGCCGGACCCGGCGGGGCGTGGTGCGCACGGGCGGCCGGTCCTCCGCGACGGGTCGGGCCGAACGATCCGGAGCCGACGCCTCCTGCCACCTGGGACGTCCTGCTGCACGTGGCACCCGACGGCACCTGCACCGAGGTGCGGACCGATGCGGCGGTGGGCCTGGTGCACACCACGCAGGATGCGGCTTGGGTGTGCCTGGACCTGGCTCCCTGGACGGGCGAGCCCACCGACTTCCCCGATGTGTTCTGGGTGCGGTGGAGCAACCGGTGGGTGCGCCTGCCCTGGGGGCGGACACCCCCGGCCCGCATCCGCGCCGACGACGGCGTCACCGAGGCGCCGCAGGCTCTCGAGGCCGCGATCGACCTGGCCGCCGGCCCCTGCGACCCCACTGCCGATGCGCAGGCGGGCGCGCGGCGCGAGCGCGTGGCCTTCGACGTGGAACGCGGTTTCGCGCCGCTGCGGACCGGGGAGTGGCCGTGGCGGGTGCACGAGGACGGCGGATCCACCGTCCTGCGCGATCAGCGCTCCCCGGGTGGGCGGGAGGTGTCGCTGGCGGCGGCACAGGACGTGGACATCAGCGCGGGGTGCTGGCCGCTCGTGCCGCGCCCGGTCGATGCCGACTCCTACCTGCACAGGGTGCTGGCCGAGTTCGGGAGCTTGAGCGCGCACGTGCTCGGCACGAGCGGCGGGCACACCCTCGACGGGCGCGACGTGCTGGATGCTCGCCTGCTCGGGCAGTGGCCCCGGGTGCGGCTGGAGTGGACGTTCGGGCACACCTCGCGTCCGGGTCTGGTGCTGCGCCGGCGGGTGGAGCTGTTCGACGAGGTCGGGCGCACGGCGTACCCCGAGTACGCCGACGTCGCGCTGACGGAGGACCTCGACACCGGTCGGATCCCGCCCGCCGGTCGAGCGCGGAACGGTGTCCTCGACATGTGACCGCATCTTGAGCTAGCCCCGCAGCTGTGACCGCCTGAGTCCGCAGCCATGACTGCGCGGTCGTGGACCGCGTCTCGGTCGGTCAACGACCAGCGCTGACGTTCTCGCCTCGTTCGTGGTGAGAAGTGGTGAGGTCGCGATCGGCCGCGTGCAGGCGGCGTCTGCGGCGCAGCAGGACCCTGGCGAGGACCACGACGAGGAGAACGACGAGGCCTGCCCACAGGAGGCCGAAGATGGTCTCGCTCAGGTGGGGAACGACAGGCATGCGGCGACGGTAGCGCCCTCCTCGTGTGAGGTGGTTCGAGATCGAGCCGACGTGCTGGAGCGAGCGGTGGGTGACGGTGGTGACTGCCTCCGCCCTCTTCGCCCCCGCAGGCGGCCATCGACAAGAGCGCGAGGTCGGCGGGATGACCGTGCGTGCGGCCCGCTCCGCGATCAGCGCCTCCGACACGTTGCGAAGCGGGCGCACAGGGCAGGTGAGTGCGGCGGTGACCACCTGACTGCCAAGCTCAGGCTGTTGATCACCCAG